>JAVROZ010000675.1:0-5612 GCA_032162485.1 Mycobacterium sp. | reverse complement strand
GCGGTGCGCGACAACGGCACCGGTCAAGTGGTCACCACCGAGATCAGCGACACCAAGATCGCTGCAGGGAAGCAGACGTTCGCCGAGACCGGACTGGACGACGTGATCAGGATCCTGGAAGGAGATGCGCTTGCCACGCTGGCCGAGTTGGCCGGGCCGGTCAACTTCGTGCTGCTCGACGGCTGGAAAGACTTGTATCTGCCGGTGATCCACCTACTGCAGCCGTCGCTGTCGCCGGGTGCGCTGGTCATCGCCGACAACACCGAGGCAGCCGACACCCGGCCCTATCTGGACTACGTCCGCAGTCCGGACAACGGGTACGTGAGCTTCAACTTCCCCGCCAGGGCAAGCGACAGCATGGAACTCAGCTGCTGGACGGGCAGCTGATTACCGAACCGACTCCTCCAGCCACGGCAACAGCCATTTGACCCCTTCCGGGGTGAGGTGCACTCCGTCGCTGCGCACCTTGATGCCGTCGACCTTGGCGGTGTAGACCCCATCCGGGCCCAGCTTCTTGTTCAGGTCGACGATCCCGGCGTTGGGGCGCTGGCTAATCGCGTTGCGCAGCATGGTGTTCCATTGATTGACTCGATCCGGTTGGTCCTCGGGATACAAACGGCCGTCCGGTTTCTCGCCGCCCCGGCTGTAGGGCACGGTGGCAACCATCACCCGAACACCGGTCGAGCCAACAATATCCAGCGCGCGGTGCAACTCGAAGTCGAGGTACGCGTCGAACGTCGGGTCACCGATGTGCGTCCATTTGCCTTCGTTGACCCGGTCAACCGTCTCCCAGCGGCCGATAACCAGGAGTGCGACGTCCGGACGGTCCCCGGTGACCTGCGCCGACCAACGGCCTGGCCAGCTATCGCATTCTGATCGCTGCTCGAGGGTTTGGCCGATGTACTTGTACGGGGTGCCGCGCACCAGACTGCATCCGATGACGGTGTGATCGATGAACTTGAAGCCGGGGGTCGGCGGCAGGTAGTGCATCATCGTCCACCCGATGGAATCGCCGAATACCGAAACAGTGAATGGCTGGTTGGGATCTCGCGGCCCCGGGGCCGGCATCGGTTGACCGGCTCCCGGCGGTGAGGGCGATACCGCCGCGACGGCTGACAACCCGGGCGGTAGGCCGACCTCGCGCAGTCCCGTGCCAACCGGCACCACCAGGATGGTTGCCGCGGCAGCGCTGGCGACGGTGGCCGCCGCCAATGGCAACAGCGGGACCCGTTGCGGTCGCCAGCGCCGGATGGGTTGTTCGATCGCCCAGTACGAAACACCCGCCACCACAATGGTGAGGGCGCAGCGGGCGCCGAACAGTCCGAGTCCGGACCATCCGGTGCGCTCGCCGTTGAGCACCAGAAAGATTGGCCAGTGCCAGAGGTAGACGCCGTAGGAGATCGTGCCCAGCCACACCAGCGGAGGCGAGGCCAACACGCGGGCCACCGCGCCGCGCTGTTCGAGCGCAACGGGGGCGACCACCAGGACCGCGGCGATGGCCACAACGATCAGCAGACCGTGGCGGAACTCGCCGGCGCTGCCCGTCGCAAAGTGAGTGATTGCCGCTAACGCGGCTAATCCGACGAGCGGCAACATCCGCGCGATCCGCCGCCCCCACCGGCTTCGGATCAGGCACCACCCTCGATTGAGAGACTGCCAGTCCCGCACCAACAACGCCGATGCCGCCGCACCTACCAGCAATGCCTGCGCACGGGTGTCGGTTCCGAAATAGATCCGATCGCGGGAGGCATCCGAAGTGAAGACGATCGCGGCCGCGGCGGAAGCCAGCGCGCCGAGGGTGGCGATGACAAAGGCGGCGAAGCGAACGTGACCCACGGTGGTCTTGGCGAAGTAGCGCTTCGCGCGGGCAGCCAACACCAGGGTCACGGCGATCAGCAGCAGCGGCCAGACGAAGTAGTACTGCTCCTCGACCCCCAGGGACCAGGTGTGCTGGAGCGGAGAGGGAGCGCCCTGGGTGAAATAGTCGGTCTTCTGAGCGACGAACCGCCAGTTGGCCACCCACAGGAACGCGGCGATCGCGTCGCCACGTAACCCGTCGAGCGCCTGGTACGGCAGAAATTCGCGGGCCACCCCCACGCTGAGGACCATCAGCAGCAGCGCCGGCAGCAGACGGCGCCCCCGGCGAATCCAGAATCCGGTCAGGTCGATACGACCGGAACGTCCCAGCTCGTCGAGCAAGAGTGACGTGATCAGGAATCCGCTGAGCACGAAGAAGATGTCGACACCGATGAATCCGCCACCGACCCCGGGGATGCCACCGTGTCCGACCAGAACCAACGCAACCGCTATCGCACGAAGACCGTCCAGCGCTGGAATACCGCTGCTTCGCTCGGACCGATCCCAGACCGCCAGTCGACCAGCCCGGCGAACCGGAGCGACCCAGCGCTTCTGCGATGCAGAACGCGCCGGTGCGGGTTTGTTCCCGCCCGGCTCAGCGCTTGCTGTTAGCGCGCCCTGACCACTTTGTCGTCCGGCGCCGTAGTTGATGCCGATACGTCGCTGCCCCTCGGAGTTGATCGGAGCAAGCCTAGATGCGGCGTGGCCGAAATCGTGCCAAGACACGCGGGATACCGAAGACACACAACGGTTTTGCGAATGCGGTGCAACTTCGGGTGGGCAATGCTGACCTGTCAGGGTGACCGAACGGTTCCCGTATCCTGGACTGCACGTGAATGCGCACCCCGTAGGACAAGGTCGCCACTAGCAGAAGGCAGCTACATGGGCTGGATCTCCCGGCGTCGCAAGACCAGTCCGCTCGGCCAAGCTGCCGAACTCGAGACCATTACTGACACCCCGAGCGACCAGACACGGAATGCACCCCGCGCCGACGCCGGAGCTCCGTGGACTGGACGCTCGCTACTGCTACCGGCGGTGCCGGCGGCTGATACCGCTCCCGGCTTAGCCGCGCGGGCCGCCGACGCCGCCCGGACGGTGTTCGACATCGAACTCGACTTCACCCCGGGCTCACTGGACCAGGTCGATGAGATTCTGAACGGCTTCCGCGAACCCGGATCCGATCGCATGGCCGAGTTCATTTTCATATTCGGCTGCTATCTCGGCGAAGTGATGGTCCGCAACACCGACTATGTGTGGGTTGACACACCAACAGACCTCGCCCGGCATCTTGGCGCCCTGACGGTTCACCATCCCGGCACCGGTGCCAACGCCAATCCCATCGGCAAAGCCTTCAAACGCGTCGACTACGGCGAGCCGGACAACCTCACCTACTTCTACCGGGTCTTCACCGCCGAGGACCCGCGCCTCGATTAGCCCGCCGGTTCCCCGTTGACCCCGACATCGACCGGGGCCAGTCCCAACTCTTCGAGCACCTCGCTGGTGTGCGCACCCAGTTCCGGCGCGGGCCCCGCCACGTGTCCCGGGGTGCGGGAAAACCACGTCGGCACACCTGGAAAGCGCACCGGCCCGTGCGCAGTGTCCACCGTCTCGAAGAATCCGACGGCATTGAGTTGCGGATCGTCCAACAACTCCGCGGGACTGGACAATGCGGACGCGGGGATCTCCAGCTCGCGCAGCAGGTCCAGCCATTCCTGGGTCGTTCGCTGGGCGAACGTTTCGGCCAGCAACCCGTACACGGTGTCGATCTGACGCGCCCGGCCCTCGAGTGTCGCGTACAAATCGCTGGCCCAGGCCGGTCGCACGGCATTGATGAACGCGGCCCAGTGCTTGTCGTTGTAGATCAGCGCTGCGATGTGGCCGTCACTGGTGCGGTACGGCCGCCGATTGGGCGCCACCGCGCGCGGATAGACCGCCGGGCCCAACGGCGGATCGAACATGGCGCCATTGATGTGTTCGACCAACATGAACGACGCCATCGCTTCGAACATGCCGACTTCCACCTCTTGCCCTTCCCCGGTGCGTTCGCGGTGGAACAGCGCCATCGTCGTCGCGTACAGCGCGGTGAGGCCGGCGACCTTGTCGGCCAGGATCGTTCCGACGAAATTGGCCTCACCGGTCAACTGCTGCTGAACCGACGGCAACCCGCAGGCGGCCTGAATCGTGTCGTCATAGGCCGGCAGATCCCGGTTAGGCCCCCGTCGCCCATACCCGTAGCAGTTGGTGTACACGATGTTCGGGTTGATGGCCGCGACGTCGGCGTAGCTCAACCCGAGCCGGCCGATCGCCTTGGCCCGCATCGAGTGGATGAAAACGTCGGCGCGTTCGATAAGCGCGCGCAGGGCGGTCTGGCCGGAATCGGACTTCAAGTCAATGCAGACACCGCGCTTGCCGCGGTTGACGTTGACGAACACACCGCTCATCCCGGGAGCCGGACCAACCGAGACGTACCGGGTGTCATCGCCCCGCGGCGGCTCGATCTTGATGACGTCGGCACCCATGTCGGCCATGATCTGAGTGCAGTACGGACCCATCACCATCGCGGTGAGATCGACGACACGCACCCCCGCCAGCGGCCCAGCGCCAGATCCCGAACCAGCCCCCCAATCACCCATTGAGCGCACCCTCCCTGATCGCAGCCGCTGCCGACTCGAAGCTGTAGCGGATGTGCTCGGCATGCCCGGAGGGGACAACCGGAAAGACCAGCGGTGTGTCGAGATTCCGGATGGCGTCGAGCTGTTCGGCGACGTCCTCGGTAGTCCACGACAAGCGCTGCACCCCTGGGCTTTCGGCGACCACCGCCCGGGCCACCCGGCCCGCAATGGCTATCAGCATCTCGCCGTTGACCGGACAGGACTCGTGCGCCAACAGGCCGACGACTGGTGCCACCAGGTCGGCACCCATCGGCGGGTAGGCCGAGATGTCCAGTCCATCAGCCATTCTCGTCACGGCTGACGGAACGATGACGTTGCACAGCACACCCTCGGCCGCGCCCTCCAGTGCCACGACATTGGACAGGCCGACCAGACCGGCCTTCGCCGCGGCATAGTTGGCGACACCGTGGTTGCCGTAAAGACCGCCGATCGACGAGGTCAAGACGACGCGGCCGTAGCCGGCTTCGCACATGAGCGGGAACGCGGGCCGCACCACGTGGAAGGCGCCGCGCAGGTGCACGTCGAGGACGGCGTCGAAGTCCTCGTAGCTCATCTCTTTGAGGGACCCGCGCCGTACGGTGCCGGCATTATGGATCAGGATGTCAATCCGACCGAAGCGGTCGAGGGCCGAGGTGATGATCGCCTGTCCCCCGATAGCGGTGCTCACCGACTCGACGGACGCGACCGCTTCCCCGCCGGCGGCCTCGATCTCGGCCACCACCTGTTGGGCCGGCGAGGTACTCACCCCGGTGCCGGTCAGTGTGGCGCCGGTGTCGTTGACCACGACTTTGGCACCACGTGCGGCCAGCATCAGGGCGTACTCTCGCCCCAGTCCCCGTCCGGCGCCGGTGACCACGGCAACTCGATCGTCGAATCTGAGTTCAGTCATCACGATTCCAGGTCAAGGCCATCCAGATCGCCCTTGCTACGCCATTCGGCGAGCAGGTCGCCGAAGGCGTAGAACCCCGGCCCATATGGTTCACCGAGGTGAGAGCGGATGCCCTCGCCTTCGGACGCTCCTCCGCCTCCACCTTCGTTGTTGTAATAGCCCGGTGTGCACTGTGAATCGAACTGACTGGTGTC
>JAVROZ010000674.1:0-3699 GCA_032162485.1 Mycobacterium sp. | reverse complement strand
GACCTGACGGTGCTGTTCCCGCGCGAGCCCCACCGCTCGGGCCGCTACCAACCCAACGGCCTGCAACTGCACAAGGTGGTCGAGGGAAAACTGACATGCTGGGGCCTCTGCGAACAGGGTGACTGGTGGGGGCTGGTGACCTACGCGGTGGAGTTCGGGTCGAAGCACAAGACGGTGACACACTGGGTCCCGGCGTGGACGCTGCGCCGCAAAGGCGAGCGGCCTTCGGTGTGAAGAGTTGCGGCCCTTAGGGTGGGGCCAATGAAACCGCGGCCTTGGCGACCCGTACGCAGCGTCAAACAGATCACCCGAGGGCTGGGCGCGCTGGATCGTGAGCTGTTCGAGGCGATCGCCGAGACCCCGACCCCGCTGCTCGACAGGGCCATGCCGCCGCTGACCCGGGCAGCCGACCACTCCAAGCTGTGGTTCGCCATTGCCGGGATCCTGCTCGCGTCCGGGAAGTATTCCGCGCAGCGCGGTGCCGTCCGCGGCCTGGCAGCACTCGGGGTCGCCAGCCTGTTCACTAATCAGGTCGCTAAACGGCTTCGTCAGCGCCCGCGTCCGCGGTTTGACGCGGTGCCGTTGATCAGACGAACGCGCCGCCGCCCGACGTCCAACTCGCTGCCGTCCGGGCACTCCGCCAGTGCCGCCGCCTTCGCCGTCGGCGTGGGCCTGGAGAATCCGATGCTCGGCTTCGGGCTGGCGTTGCTGGCGGGCCTGGTGGGCCTGTCGCGGGTGGCGACCGGTGCGCATTACCCGGGTGACGTCGTGATCGGCTTCGGCATCGGCGCGGGTGCCGCCGTGGCGGGCAGCCGGCTGGTCCCGCCGGTCGTCGAAACGGCGCTGCCAAAAACGGAACCGTTGCGGGTGGACGCGCCGGAACGGCCCGACGGTGCCGGAGTGGTCGTCGTCATCAACCCGGCATCGGGCAGCGGCACCGGAGCCCGCGTCGCCGACGAGGTTCGCGCCGAGCTGCCCGAGGCCGAGATCGTCGAATTGGAGCCCGACGAGGACCCGTTGCAGGCGCTGCGCAGTGCGGCCGCACGCGCCGAGGTGCTTGGGGTCGGTGGCGGCGACGGCACCGTGTCCACCGCCGCGGCTGTTGCCGCCGAAGCGGGAGTGCCGCTGGCGGTCTTTCCCGCCGGAACGTTCAACCATTTCGCTAAGGACATCGGTTGCGACACGGTGGCCAAGACCATCGAGGCGATCCGGCGCGGACACGTGGCATGCGTCGATCTGGTCTGCATGAACGAGAGCCGGATGATGGTCAACACCGCCAGCATCGGCGCGTACCCCGCGTTCGTACAGGAGCGCGAAAAGCTGGAAAAGCGCATAGGCAAACCGCTGGCCGGTATGTACGCGATGCTGCACACCCTGCGCAACGGAAAGCCGGTGCGCATTCGCTACGACAATAAGACCCTGCAGACCTCGCTGTTCTTCGTCGGCAATTCTCTCTACCTGCCAGCAGGTTTCGCGCCGTCCCGCCGCACTCGCATGGACGACGGACTGATCGACGTGCGCATCCTGGAAACCGGCCGGCGGCTGTCGAGGACGAGAATCCTGATCGCCCTGATGCTGGGGCGGCTGCAACGCAGCCCGCTGTATCACGAGATGCAGGTACCGGAATTCACCTTCACCGCGCTTGACGGCCCGACCGTCATCGCCCACGACGGCGAGGTCGGTGAGGAGTACGGCGAGGTCACCTTCACTTCTAAATATCGGGTGCTGCCCGTTTACCGGCCGCTGCCCCTCATTCGGTGAGATCCCGTAGCTGCGCATAACGTTCCGGCACAGCGGGCGCCGGGGCGGCGGTGTATTGCTGCATCGCCGGCGGTGCCCAGACGGGTGGTTGCGGTGATCCCCGCAAGGCCCAGGTCGCCTGCCGCGCCGCGCCGAGCGCGACGTATTCCGCCGGGGTGGGCACCAGCACCGGCACGCCGAACACCGTCGGCGCTATCTCGCGCAGCGCCTGGGATCGGGCGCCGCCGCCGATCAGCAGAACCCGCCGCGCGACAACACCGTGCGTGGTGAGGTGCGCAAGACCGTCCGCCAGCGCACACAGCAGGCCCTCGACCGCGGCCCGGGCCAGGTTGGCGGGCGTGGCGTTCGACACCCGCAGGCCATGCAGAGCACCAGTGGCGTTGGGGCGGTTAGGGGTTCGTTCGCCTTCCAAGTACGGCACCAGGACCAGGCCCTCGCTACCCGGTGGTGCCGACAGCGCCAGATGGGACAGCTCTTCGTGGTCGACGCGCAGCATCGCCGCGGCCGCGTCCAGCACCCGAGCCGCATTGAGCGTGCACACCAGCGGCAGGTAACGCCCGGTGCCATCGGCGAAACCGGCCACGAACCCCTGGTCGTCGCGGACTGGATCGGCGGCGACTGCCGCCACCACCCCGGAGGTCCCGATCGAGACGATCACGTCACCCTCGTCGGCGCCGAGTCCCAGTGCCGCGGCCGCATTGTCGCCCAATCCCGCACCGAAAACCTTTGTGCCGCTTTGCGTTGCCTCCGCGGGGCCGAGCACTGTTGGCAGCTCCGGGCGGCGGCCACGCATGGCCAGCTCAAGGAGGTCGAAACGGTACTGGCCGCCTGCGGTGTCGTAATAGCCGGTGCCGCTGGCGTCGCTGCGGTCCGTGGTCAGTGCCTCTATGTCTGGGATGTCCGGGCCGCGCAACCGCCAGGTCAGCCAGTCATGTGGCAGGCAGACGGCCGCGGTGCGTTCGGCATGCTGCGGCTCGTTGTCGGCCAGCCAACGCAGCTTGGACACCGTGATCGCTGCCAGCGGAACGAGACCGACCGCTTGCGCCCACGCGTGGGCACCACCGAGTTCGTCGATCAGACCGGATGCCGCGCCAGCCGACCGCACGTCGTTCCACAGCAGCGCGGGCCGTACCGCCCGACCGGACTTGTCCAGGCACACCATGCCGTGCTGTTGGGCACCGACGGCGATCGCGTCGACGTCACCGAGGCCGCCCGCGGCCGCGATCGCCCGTCGCGCGGCGGATTCCCATGTGGCCGGATCGATTTCGGTACCACCCGGGTGTTTGGCGCGGCCTTCGCGGAGCACCTCGCCAGTGTCGGCATCACATACCAGGACCTTGCAGGACTGGGTGGACGAATCAATGCCGGCGACCAGGGTCATGCTTGGCCTTCGTGCAGCAGCGCCTGCAATGTCGCGCGGGCACCGCGGCGATGCAGCGACGCCAGCGTCCACAGATACGGCTCGACGAACCGGGGTTCGTCGACGAGGTCGCCGAACACGGCCCGGTTCTGCAGGAATGCGGTCGGATTGTCGCGTTGTGAGCGGGCGATCGGAATCAGCGTGTCGGCCAGCGGGTCCACCACCTCGATCGGTTGGCCATGTTCATCGATGGCCTCGGCGTACCGTGCCCAGCTCGCGACGATCGCCGCGGACAATCGAACCTGGCCTGCCGATCGGAGGTTGTCGCGGACCACGGGTAGTAGCCATTTCGGAATGCGGTCAGACGATTCGGCGCACAACCTGGCCACCGTGTCACGCACATGCGCATTGGCGAACCGGGGGAGTAGTTCGTCCTTGAACTCGGTCAGGCCCGGAACGCTGGTGATGGTCGGTATCGCCTCGGAATCCATATAGCGAGTGAGAAATTCGGCGATTGATGGGTCTTGGGCGGCTTCGTGCACCAGGCGGTAACCGGCCAGGTACGCGAAGTAGCACAG
>JAVROZ010000673.1:0-3354 GCA_032162485.1 Mycobacterium sp. | reverse complement strand
GTGCTTTGCCCTTGAACCCGGCGGCAAGCCCGGCGTCGACGTTGGCATCTTCGTACGCCTTGATCCATGTGGTGCCCTTCATCGCGCCCTTGCGGATCATCGGGCCGGCCTCCATCGAGGTGTGGATTTCATCGCCGGTGCGGTCCAGGAAACCGGTGTTGATGAAGACGACACGGTCGGCCGCCGCTTTGATGCAGGCCTTGAGGTTGACCGTGGTGCGACGTTCCTCGTCCATGATCCCGACCTTGAGCGTGCCCTGCGGCACCCCCAGGACGTCTTCGACTCGGCTGAACAGCTCACAGGTGAACGCGACTTCCTCGGGTCCGTGCATCTTGGGCTTCACGATGTACACCGAGCCGGTGCGGCTGTTGGCGAACGGGCCGTTGTCGTCTCCGGTCTTGAGCCCGTGGATTGCCGTAAGACCGGTGAACAACGCGTCCTGAATGCCCTCGGGCACCTCGTTACCTTCACTGTCGACAATCGCGTCGTTGGTCATCAGATGCCCCACATTGCGGACGAACATCAGGCTGCGCCCGGGCAGGGTGAGCTCACCGCCGTCAGGCGTGGTGTAGGTGCGGTCCGCGTTGAGCTTGCGGGAGAAGGTCTTGCCGTCCTTGTTGACGTCCTCGCTGAGGTCACCTTTGTTCAGGCCGAGCCAATTGCGGTAGCCGAGCACCTTGTCGTCTGCGTCGACCGCGGTCACCGAGTCCTCGAAGTCCATGATCGTGGTGATCGCCGATTCGAGCACCACGTCCTTGACGCCGGCGGCGTCGGTCTTGCCGATCGGCGATTCCGGGTCGATCAGGATCTCGATGTGCAATCCGTGGTTGACCAGCAGCACCGACCAGTTGGGGGAGCCCAGCTCGCCCCGGTACCCGAGGAACTTCTCCGGGCTGGCCAATCCGGTCGAGTCCTGCCCGAGCGCAACCTGCAGTTGGCCGTCCTCGATGCTCAGACCCGTCGCATCGGCCCACGAACCCGACGCCAGCGGCACGGCACCGTCGAGGAACTCGCGGGCGTAGGCGATGACTTTGTCGCCGCGCACCTTGTTGTAGCTCGAACCCTTTTCCGCGCCGTCGTCTTCCGGGATGACGTCGGTGCCGTAGAGGGCGTCATAGAGCGAACCCCATCGAGCGTTGGCGGCGTTGAGCGCGAACCGCGCGTTGAGCACCGGCACCACCAGCTGCGGGCCGGCGGTGGTGGCGATCTCGTCGTCGACACCCGAGGTGGTGATGGTGAAGTCGTCCGGTTCCGGTTGCAGGTAGCCGATCTCGGTGAGGAACTGACGGTAGGCCTCCGGGTCGAGGGGCTCGAGCACCCGGTGCCGATGCCACTTGTCGATCTGAGCCTGCAGCTCGTCGCGCGCCAGCAGCAGCTCCTGGTTCCGCGGAGTGAGGTCGGTGACTACTTTGTCCACGCCCGCCCAGAAACTGTCCGGATCGATGCCGGTGCCGGGCAGGGCCTCGTTGTTCACGAAGTCGTACAGCACCCGAGCGACGCGCAAGTTGCCTTCGGTCACCCGATCAGCCACGCGATCAGTCATTGTTCTCCTCCGTAATGGCCTGTACCGGCCCCTCAACAACTCCGCCGGACCGGGCCCGACTAGCTACCGTCACATTAC
This sequence comes from Mycobacterium sp., assembly GCA_032162485.1. Lineage (GTDB taxonomy): Bacteria > Actinomycetota > Actinomycetes > Mycobacteriales > Mycobacteriaceae > Mycobacterium. The sequence goes on along the minus strand of JAVROZ010000673.1, from coordinate 1,733 downwards.
CGACGAGCAGCCCGACAAGCCCCGATGATCCTAGCCCGGCCGACCTCCCGTGCCAGGTCACGGCGCGCTGGCCGGCTCGCCCGCCGCTGCGCGGTGTTCGCTGGAAATCGCTTCCTGGCAACGCGGACACGTGGGATTTCGTTCCCGTGACCAGTTCTGGTGGGTACCCACGGCCGATCAGATCATACGGGTTTTGGCTGGCGCTTCTTCTCGACTACTTAGTGAGGGGCCGCCCCGATGGTCAGTCGCGCATGCTGCCGATCAGGTCTTCCACCAGATCCTCCAGCGCCACCAAGGCCACCACGCTGCCGTCTTCGGCAGTGACCAGAGCCAGGTGGCTATTACTGCGACGCATTCGCGACAGCGCGTCCGGCAACCCCAGCGACTGGGGAAGCCGAGGCAGCGCGCGCACCAGTGACAGGTCGATCACGGTGTGCGGATCATCACTCAGTACCAGCACATCCTTGATGTGCAGGTACCCGATGTAGTTGCCGTCGCGATTTACCACCGGGAATCGGGAGTGTCCGGTCAGAGACAGGGCCCGTTCGACCGCGCCGATGGTGGGCCCGAAACCGACCGCCGCCACCGAGACCGCGTGAACCTTTGCCAGCGGCACCGCCACATCGCCGACTACCCGGGTGCGAACCCGCAGGGCCCGGGTCAATCGGACATGCTCCTCCTGATCGAGCAGACCTTCGGAGAGCGATTCCGCGATCATTTCCGACAGCTCCACCGTCGACACCGTGCTGTCGAGTTCGTCCTTGGGCTGCACGCCCAACAATCGCAGTATCCCGTTGGCGCACCAGTTGTAGAACACGATGATCGGTCGCGCGGCCCGCACATAGGGCAGATAGGCGGGCACCAGCAACATCGCGGTGCGTTCCGGGCCGGCCAGCGCGATGTTCTTCGGGACCATCTCGCCCAACAAGACATGCAATGTCACCACAAGGCCCAGCGCAACGATGAAGGCCAGCGTGTGCAGTAGTGCAGTAGGAATGCCGGTCAGGCCGAAGGCTGTTTGTAACAGCCCGGCGACCGCCGGCTCCGCGATCCGGCCGAGCAGGAGCGAGGCCACCGTGACCCCCAACTGGGCGCCTGCCAGCATCGCCGGCAGCTGTTCGCCGGCCCGGATCACCGTCACCGCGCTGGCCCGACCCTGCTCGGCAAGCGCTTCCAGGCGGTCCCGACGTGCCGAGATCATCGAGAATTCCGCGGCGACGAAAAAGGCATTGAGGGCGATCAGCAGGATCGCCAGCAGGATTGCCCACACGGAGTTCATCGCCCGTCTCCGTCCTCGTTGGTCAACTCCGATAGCTCGAGTAGGTCGAGTCGGCGCCCGTCCAGCTGAACCACTTTGGCTTGCCACCGGGTCGCCTCGTCGGGTAGCCCGTCACTGTCCAGCGCGGGTAGCTCGACCGTCTCACCGGCTACCGGAATGTGTCCGAGCTCGCGCAGCACCAGTCCGCCGATCGTCTCGTATTCGCCTTCCGGCGCTCGATAACCAATGGCGGTTTCCACCTCGTCGATACGCAACAGGCCCGATATTCGCCAGCCCTCGCCATAGGCCACCACATCCGGCGTTGCATCGTCGTGTTCGTCGCGAACGTCGCCGACGATTTCCTCGATCAGGTCCTCCACGGTGACCATGCCGGCGGTGCCGCCGTATTCGTCGACGACCATCGCGGTCTGTAGGGAATTGACGCGGATCTGGGCCATCACCGCATCGCCGTCCA
>JAVROZ010000672.1:0-3445 GCA_032162485.1 Mycobacterium sp. | reverse complement strand
ACGCGTACGGCATGCATCTGGACGGCTTTCAGCGCATCAACGCCGACCCGGCCTCGGTGAGCGTGATCCGCTACACCCCGCTGCGGCCGTTCGTGCTGCATGTCAACCACACCGGCGCCCGGCTGTCCGCAGGGTTGCGCGCGGCGCCTCCCGCTCAGGCGGAGGCGAAGGATCAGCCCACGGCGGAATCCGCCGATGGCGAGGTGCCCGCCGGTGAGGCCGTGGTCGGCGGCTCCACCGATTAGCGCGGTTGTTGTGCGCGCTCGCGCCGGAAGCGCCAAGGCCGTCAGCGGCTAGCCGCGAAGGCCCTTGGTGTACGGATCGCACGGCCTCGGCGTCTGCACGGTATTTTGGAAATGCCATGGCCCGCGCAATTCACGTCTTCCGCACACCCGACCGCTTCGTGGCCGGGACCGTCGGGCAGCCCGGAAATCGCACCTTTTACATCCAAGCGGTGCACGACGCCCGGGTGGTGTCGGTGGTTCTGGAGAAGCAGCAGGTCGCGGTTCTGGCTGAACGCATCGGAGCGCTGCTGCTCGAGGTCAACCGCCGCTTCGGCACCCCGGTCCCGCCCGAGCCCACCGAGGTGGACGACCTCAGCCCGCTGATAATGCCGGTGGACGCCGAATTTCGGGTCGGCACGATGGGATTGGGCTGGGATTCGGAGGCGCAGACCGTGGTGGTCGAACTGCTGGCGGTCACCGACGCGGAGTTCGACGCTTCTGTGGTGCTCGACGACACCGACGAGGGGCCCGATGCGGTACGGGTGTTCCTGACGCCGGAGTCGGCACGACAATTCGCCACCCGCTCCACCCGCGTCATCTCGGCCGGCCGTCCGCCGTGCCCGTTGTGCGAGGAACCACTGGACCCCGAGGGGCACATCTGCGCACGCACCAACGGCTACCGGCGCGACGCGCTCTTCGGGTCCAGCGATGACGCCGAGGAATGACGAACACCGGGTGTTGCGCGACGGCGAGCTGACTGTCCTGGGACGGATTCGCTCGGCGAGCAACGCCACCTTTCTGTGCGAGGCATCGCTGGGTTCCAAAGACCTGCACTGCGTCTACAAACCGATCTCCGGTGAGCAACCACTGTGGGATTTTCCCGACGGGACGCTCGCCGGCCGCGAGCTCGGTGCCTATCTGGTGTCGACCTGCTTGGGCTGGAACATCGTGCCGCACACCATCATTCGTGATGGCCCCGCGGGTCCGGGCATGCTGCAGCGGTGGGTGCAGCAACCCGGTGATGCGACCGACTCCGAGCCGCGGCCTGGACCCGACCTGGTCGACCTCTTTCCCGCCGGGAAGCCGCAACCGGGTTACTTGCCGGTGTTGCGGGCCTACGACTATGCCGGCGACGAGGTCGTTCTGATGCACGCCGACGACATCCGACTACGGCGGATGGCGGTGTTCGACATCCTGGTCAACAACGCTGACCGTAAGGGCGGACACGTCTTGTACGGTCTCGACGGCAACGTCTACGGGGTGGATCACGGCGTGAGCCTGCACGTGCAGGACAAGCTGCGCACCGTGCTGTGGGGTTGGGCAGGCAAGCCGATCGACGACCAGACGATGGAGGCCGTTGCCGAGCTGGCCGACGCCCTGCTCGGCCCGCTGGCCGAGGAGCTCGCCGGCCAAATCACCAGCGCGGAGATCGCAGCGCTGAGCCTGCGTACCCGGGCGTTGCTGAACGACCCCGTGATGCCTGGACCGAACCGGCATCGTCCGATCCCCTGGCCGGCCTTCTGAGGCGCGTCATTCATGGTCGCGCGCCTTCGGTGATACTGAGGCGGTGAACCCGGCCGCGCATGACCTGACCGACGCTGCGCTGGCCGCCGAACTCGCCGTCGACGCGGGGGAGTTGTTGCTTGCCGTGCGCGAGGAGGTCGGTTTCGACTATCCGTGGGAACTCGGCGACGCCGGGGACCGCCGTGCGAACACGTTGATACTGCGCCGGTTACGGGCGGATCGGCCCGGAGATGCGGTGCTCAGCGAGGAGGCTTACGACGATCTGATCCGCCTGAAGTCCGATCGGGTGTGGATCGTCGACCCGTTGGACGGCACCCGTGAGTTCTCCACCCGCGGCCGCGACGACTGGGCGGTTCACATCGCGCTCTGGCAGCGCTCCACGAACGGACGGCAGATCACCGACGCGGCCGTGTCCTTGCCGGCCCGCGGAAACATCGTGTACCGCAGCGACACCGTCAGGGCCTTGGTTGACCAAGCCGCACCCGTCGGTATTCCCAATGTCATTCGGATCGCCGTCAGCGCCACCCGGCCGCCGGCGATCCTGTACCGCATCCGGCAAATCGTGGACATCGAACTGGTGCGGATCGGATCAGCGGGCGCCAAGGCGATGGCGGTGATCGACGGCGTCGCCGACGCGTACGTGCACGCCGGTGGCCAATGGGAATGGGATTCGGCCGCGCCGGCTGGGGTGGTCCTCGCCGCGGGGATGCACGCGTCGCGGCTGGATGGATCGCCGCTGCTGTACAACCAGCTGGACCCCTACCTGCCTGACTTCGTGATGTGTCGGCGTGAGGTGGCGCCGATCCTGCTGGACGCCATTCGGCAGTCATGGCGCTGAGCGTTCGGGCTGCACCCCTGCTTACGGTGCGTACGACGTCGAGTGTGTACGTCGTCGAGTGTGCAGCTACGGCTTTCCGTGCGTCTACGGCGGAAAAATCGCGAAATCGTCGCCCTACACGCACATCGGAGTCCCTAGACGCACACTCGATTGCCCTCGCTCCGCCAAGCACCTCCTCGGCCCGCTGCGCGGGCCGCATCGTCGCCAGGCTTGAGCTGATTGCCTGCCTCCTCCTCGGCCCGCTGCGCGGGCCGCATCGTCGCCAGGCTTAAAGTCGACGCATGCGGTCGTGGTCTTCCCCGCCTCTCCCGGCGTTACCCGGACGCGGGCCGGAGTTGCGGCTCTACGACACCGCCGACCGCCAGGTGCGCCCAGTGACCCCGGGCACGCAACCAGGCACTAAAGCCACGATGTACGTCTGCGGCATCACGCCCTACGACGCAACGCATCTGGGCCATGCCGCCACCTACCTCGCGTTCGATCTGATCCATCGGCTTTGGCTGGACCTCGGGCACGACGTGCACTACGTCCAGAACGTCACCGACGTCGATGATCCGTTGTTCGAGCGCGCCGACCGCGACGGCATCGACTGGCGTGATCTCGCCGACCGAGAGGTCGAGCTGTTCCGGGCGGACATGACAGCCCTGCGAGTGCTGCCGCCGCAGGAATACATCGGCGCCACCGAGGCCGTTGCCGAAATGGTCGAGCTCGTCGAAAAGATGGTGGCCTCCGGAGCCGCCTACGTGGTTGACGACGAATATCCGGACGTCTACTACCGTGCCGACGCCACGCCGCAGTTCGGCTATGAGTCCGGCTATGACCGCGACACCATGCTCGAGCTGTTCGAGCAGCGCGGCGG
>JAVROZ010000671.1:0-2830 GCA_032162485.1 Mycobacterium sp. | reverse complement strand
TGTAGCCGGGTTCGAAGCGACGGCCGCCGGGACGATCCATCCGTCCGGTGATCACGTTCAGTACGTGTCCGAGCCATTCGCCGACGGTGCCCGACTCGTGCAGCGAGTCCCCCGTACGCGTCACCACCATCGCCGCCTTGGCGGTCGCGATATCTCTTGCGGCGCACTCGATCAGCATGAGCGGGATGCCGCAGCGTTGCGCGAGATCATCGAGGTCGGCTTCGGTCACCAACCCCCGAAGGGTCGGCATGCCGGTGGTGAGTCGCGCGCAGTCGCCGCGATGCTCGAGGTGCTCGTCGATGATGATCTTGACCATCGCGAGCAGCAGCGCCCAGTCCTGACCGGGGCGTACCGCAAGGTGGACGTCGGCTTTGTCGGCGGATTCGGTGCGCAACGGATCGACGACCACGATTTTCGCGCCCTGTCGTTGGCGGGTCAGTGCCCGCTTCCAGCCGCCGGGCGCGCTTTCCACCCAGTTCCAGGCGCTCACCGCGGGGTTGGCGCCGACCAGCAGGAAGTAGTCACAGTTGTCGATATCGGAGACCGGCACCATGATTGACGACCCGTACATCGCCTCGGCCACGACGTGCAGCGCGTTCTGGTCTACCGAACCCACCGCATACCGATTCTGGGTACCGACGGCGTCTAGCCACCCGTTCATGAAAATCAGGTTGGACGATGAGTAACCGGCCGGATTGCCGTAGTAGGCGCCGATGGCGTCCGGGCCGTCGGCGTCGATCAGAGCGGTCATACGCGCCGCTATGTCCGAGATCGCTTCATCCCAAGTCGCTTCCACGTATCGGTCGCCCGCCCGCCGCATCGGCGCATGGGTACGGCGCGGATGCTCGACCAGTTGGGCAGCGTTGCGGCCCTTGGCGCAGAAATCCTGCCAGCTGTGCGGGTTCTGCTTGTCGGCAGATATCTTGCGCACCCGGTTGTCCTCGACGCTGACCTCGATGCCGCACGAGGCCAGGCAATAACGGCAGAAGGTGAATACTGTCCGTACGCCGTCACCAGTGTCCGGCTTCGGTCCCATCGGCACAGCGTGACACTTGCGCACTTTTTTGTATAGGTGACGTCGGCGAACACGCCCGATCAGGTGTCGCGCGCCGGACCGAGCTGGCTCATGTGTTGAGTCAAAATCGCACCAGCGCAGGAACATTGGCCAGGGCACAGTTTGGGATGCGTTCGGCTGCGCGCAACAGGAAGTTGAGCTTCTGGATACGCTCGCCCGACCGGGGTGCGCCGTTTTTTTGGAAGGGTGCGTCCAGTCCCACCGCCAGGTCCATCACGACATCGTCGATGACACCGCCGGACCGGCCCGACGGGATAGCCAGAATCCCGTTCCGCGCGGCGTATTCGAAGCAGTCCAGCGCCTCGGCGATGGTGCCGACCTGATTCGGTTTCAGGACGAAACCGTCTACCGCCGAGCTCGTTACGGCCCGCTCCAAACGGTCACGGTTGGTGACGATCAGATCGTCACCGAGGATGATCGAGCGGTCAATGGCCTGGACCGCTTTGGTGAAGCCATCCCAGTCGTCGCCGTCGAGCAGGTCTTCGATGAACACCAGCGGGAAGTCCTCGGACAGCCTTCGGGCGTAGTCGATCAGCTCCTCGGCGGTCACTCGCTTGCCGTTCAGTGCGTACGTTTGCAGGCCGTCGTCGTACACCTCACTAGATGCGCAGTCGAGTGCAAACGCCATGACGTCGGCGCAGCCGGCGCGCTCGACGGCCTCGGCCAGCACTTCCAGGACTACCCGCGGGTCGTCAGACGGAGCGACATACCCGTACGACGGTGCGATCACCGGCGCGCGGCCGAGTCGCTGGGCAAGCACCTCACCGAGCACGCCGAACAATCTGACGCCCTTCTCGACCGCCTCCTCGATGGTGTCGGCGCGATAAGGCACGACGAGGAACTCGTTGAAAGACTGGATGATATCCCCGTAGCGGCCACCATTGATCATGTTGAAGCAGGGCACCGGAACGGTGGTCGGCGGTTTGAGTCCCAGCAGCGCGCCGACGTAGGCGTAAGTAGGCATGCCCGCCGCGGCGGCCGCGGCCCGCAGCAGCGCCACCGAAGTGGAGTAGATCGCATTTCCGCCGAGTCGATGCTTGTCCGGCGTGCCGTCGAGTTCGACCATCACTCGGTCCAATGTCCGCGGGTCGTCAAGTTCCGCGCCGACAAGAACGGGTGCGATTTCGTCGGTCACGGCGGAGACGGCGCGGTGCACGCTCAGCCCGTTGTACTCGGCCCGGTCTCCGTCGCGCAGCACGAACGCCTCGTGCACACCGACCGAACTGCCGGTCGGCGACGCGCCGCGGCCGACATGGCCGGTGTCCGTGGCGATTTCAACCTCGACCAACGGCCGGGCTTTGCAGTCCAACAGCTGGCGGGCAACGACCGAAACGATCTTCATCAGCGAACTCCGCTACGGGACGACGCTTTAGAACACGCCGGTTGGTGACGGTGTGCTGTGCGTGACCAACGTGCTGTTCATGACGCAATCGCGGCTTCGCGTTTGCGCACTATCCGGCTCTCCCAGATAAAGGCCAGCAGTACCCCGACCACATAGATCACCCAGGCGAGCACTTCGATAAGCCGGGGATCGGTGGGTATGCCGAACATGCCGGTAATCAGCGCGCCCTGCACCGAGTTTTCGGGAATCCAGGACGACAAGTCGACAAGCTGTTGCTGGCCGATGTTCAGCCATCCTGCCTCGTGTGCGGTGCGCAGCACGTTCAGCGCCAATCCGGCGGCAATCAGCACCAGAAATAGGGCGGTGATGCGGAAGAAGCGGTTCAGGTCGAGTTTCAAACCGCCGTAGTAGAG
>JAVROZ010000670.1:0-3659 GCA_032162485.1 Mycobacterium sp. | reverse complement strand
CCGCGGCCGATACCACGGGCGGCCAGCCAGGCGACGCTGTCGCTCATGTCCTCGAGGAGCTCGCTGTAGGTCAGCTGTACTTCCCCGTCGTCGATCGCGGCAGCGTCGGGGTGGCGCGCGGCGGTGTCCTCGATGATGTCGATGAGCGTGCGCGGGTTCGGTGCGCCGGCCGACAGCAGGTACTGCGCAGGGATCTCGGGCACTCTGAGAACCCTAATCGCGAGAACTATCCGACGGTGGCGACCCGCTGCGCCCGGTTAGACCTGTTGGTGGCGCTCCTTCAGCCACTCCACCAGCGAGCGCCCAGCGTCAAGGACGTGTCGTTCGGCGATGGCGCGGGCACCGTCGACATCATTGGCGGCGAACGCGTCGAGCAATTCCCGGTGATCGTCGAGCGAGTGCTTCTCGTGCTCGGGGAACAGGGTGAGGAAGTTGGTGGGCACGACACGTGCCGCCTGCTTGATCTGAGTCATCAGCCGCGGCGAATGCGCCGCTCGGTGGATCCGCTGGTGGAAAAGCCAGTTGGCCTCGCCGATGCTGTCGTCGCCGGATCTCGAGGCCACGTCGGCGGCGAGTTCGCGCAGCATGGCGAGTTCGTCCGGTTCCACGCGCTGCGCCGCCCACGCGGCGGCCTGCCCAGTCAGCACACCGAGAATAGTGAAGCTGTCCAGCACGTCGCCGGGGCTGATGCCGATGACGGTGACGCCGCTGCGCGGAGCGACGCGGACCAGACCCTCGAAGGAAAGTTCCAACAACGCCTCGCGCACCGGGGTGCGGCTGGTGGCGAACTCCTCGGTGATGGCGTCGAGGTCCAGGCGTGAACCGGCCGCCAGTGTGCCGGTGAGAATGCGGTCCCGCAGTTCACGGGCCGCGCGCTCCCGCACGGTGCCGGAGATGTCGATCCCCGAGTTCGCAGCCACTGCGGGAGCATATCAAACTGAAGATCTAACATTTGAAATCTGAAATATCAGATGCTAGATTCCGAACCATGCGAAACGACAAGATGGCGCTGGTTGCGTTCATGCAGGCGGGCAGCACCTCGGTGTACTCGGGATCGTGGCGACACCCAGCGACCGAGCACCGGTACCTGGACGCGTCGTATTACGCGAAGATCGGCCGACAGCTCGAAGAGGGTTGCTTCGACCTGATGTTCTTCGACGATCGATTGGCAATGCCGGGGGTCTACGGCGGATCGGTGGCCGAGGCGGTCTGCTACGGCGCGCGTCCGGTCAAGCTCGACCTCGGTGTGGTGCTCGGTGTGCTGGCGCAAGCCACGTCGCATATCGGGCTCGGCGCCACCTACTCGACCACCTACTACGCGCCGTTCCACGTCGCGCGCACCTTCGCCTCGCTGGACCACCTTTCCGGTGGTCGCGCCGCCTGGAATGTCGTCACCTCGGTCAACGACAGCGAGGCACAGAACTTCGGCGTCGACGCACACCTCGGCCATGACGAACGGTATGACCGCGCCGACGAGTTCATGGATGTTGTCGCCGGCCTGTGGGACACCTGGGAGGACGACGCGATAGTGCACGACCGCGCGTCCGGGCGTTACGCCGATCCCGCCAAGGTGCACGAACTGGGCCACATCGGACAGTACTTCTCCGCGCGAGGGCCGCTGACGGTACCGCGTACCCCGCAGGGCCGGCCGGTGATCATTCAGGCCGGCTCGTCGGGCCGCGGACGCGAATTCGCCTCGCGCTGGGCCGAATTGATCTTCACCGGCGACCCGGGTATCGAGGTTGCGCGCACTCACTACGCCGACCAGAAGCAACGGATCTCGGACGCCGGGCGCGACCCCGCCGCCGTCCGCATCTGCCCGATGGCCTACGCCGTGGTGGGGGAGTCCGAGGCGCACGCCAAGGAGCGCGAGGCGATGTTCCTCAATGACCTGGTGCATCCGATGGCTTCGCTGACGCTGTTGTCGGAGTTGATGAACTACGACTTCGCCCAGCACGACCTGGACGACCCGATCACCGATGACCTCATTGCCTCCGCCTCCGGCATCCGAGGACTGGTGCAGAACCTGCGCACGCATATTTCTTCCGCGGGCGGTGGGCGCCAAGTCACCGTGCGCGACCTGGCCGGCCACCGCGCCACCCTGCTGCAGGGGCCGCGTTTCGTCGGCACGGGCGAGCAGGTCGCCGACCAGATGGCGGACTGGTTCGAAAGCGGAGCGTGCGACGGATTCGTACTGGCCGCCACGCATCTGCCCGGCGCGTTCGAAGACGTGGTGCGTATGGTCGTTCCGGAACTGCAGCGTCGCGGATTGTTCCGCACCGCCTACGAATCGTCGACCTTGCGGGGACACCTTGGGCTGCAACGACCTTCGAACAGCCGGGAGCCCGTCGGTGCCAATGCTTGACGGCCTGCGGGTGCTCGACCTCGCCACCCTGGCGGCCGCCCCCCTGGTGGCGACCTATCTGGGCGAGTTCGGCGCCGACGTCATCAAGGTCGAGCAACCCGGACTGGGCGACCCCATCCGGACGTGGGGAAACCAGCGCGACGGCGTCGGCCTGATGTGGAAGTCGATCTCCCGCAACAAGCGATCCGTGACGCTGGACATGCGCTGCGCCGAGGGCCAGAACCTGGTGCGCCGCCTGGTGGAGCACGCCGACGTCGCCATCTTCAACACACGACCCCAGACCCTGCGGAAGTGGGGACTTGACTACCCGAGCCTGCGCGCGGTCAACGAACGAATTGTCATGCTGCACATCACCGGTTACGGGCTGACCGGGCCCAAGAGTGAACGGCCGGGCTTCGGCACCCTTGGCGAGGCGATGAGCGGATTCGCCCACATCACCGGCCAGGCCGGCGGGCCACCGACGCTGCCGCCGTTCATGCTGGCCGACGGTGTCGCATCGTTGAACGCCGCGTACGCGGTGATGATGGCGCTCTACCATCGCGACGTTCACGGTGGTTCGGGTCAGTTGATCGACGTGAATCTCATTGACCCGCTTACTCGCTTGTTGGAGCAGACGCTGTTGGGGTACGACCAGCTGGGCCTGGTGCCGAAAAGATCAGGCAACCGCTGGGACATTTCGGCGCCGCGCAACACCTATCGCACCTCGGATGGGCGCTGGCTGGCGATGTCGGGAAGCTCACCGGCGTTGGCGTTACGGGTGTTTCGCGCCATAGGCCGATACGACCTGGTGCACGACGCCGACTTCTCCGACCCGCAGCGCCGGCTGGCCCGGGCGGCCGAGGTAGATGCCGTGGTGGCGGATTGGGTTGCGAACAAGACGCTTTCGGAGGCGATGGCGGTCTTCGAAGCCCACGAGGTGGCGGCAGCCCCCGTGTACGACATCACCGATCTGGTTCTCGACGACCAGCTCGCCCATCGTGAGGTGTTCGTTTCGGTCGATGACGACCAACTCGGGTCGATGACGGTGCAGGCGCCGGTGCCGCGATTCTCGTCGGCCTCCGGAACCGTCGGCCATCTGGGTCCTCGCGTGGGCGAGCACAACGTCGAGGTCTACGGCGAGTTACTCGGCCTCAGTGTCGATGAGATCGGTGACCTGCGCGCCCGTGGTGTGTTGTGACGAAAGGAACTTCATGACGGACTTGCTCCGCCGCTCCGAACTGGCCGTGCCGGCCAGCAACGACAATATGTTCGAGAAGGCCGCCGGTTGCGGTGCCGACCTGGTTTTCCTCGATCT
>JAVROZ010000669.1:0-6621 GCA_032162485.1 Mycobacterium sp. | reverse complement strand
TCGGTGACGTCGGCGGCAACTACCAGGGCGGTGCCGCCGGCAGATTCGATCTCGCTCTTCAGGGCCTTAAGCCGATCGGCGCGGCGGGCCAGCAGCGCGACGGCAGCCCCCGAAGCGGCAAGGGCTTTCGCCGTCGCCGCACCGATGCCACTGCTGGCGCCGGTCACCAACGCCGCCGTCTGTGCGAGTGCCACTGTCATGTCTTGATTCCTGGCTCTGCAGCGGCGCCGAGGATCTCCTGCAGCACGTACTCGGTGTCCTCACCCAGGTCCGGGGCGCCTCGCTCGATTCGCGCCGGACCGCGCGCCAATCGCCAGGACGCACCCACAATCGGTCGCTGTCCTTCGCGGTGGTCCGAGACGAATCGATAGAGTTCACGGTCCCAAAGTTGTTGATCGGCTATCACATCGGCTGCCGTGGCGCTCTTGCTGGCAGGCACACCTGCCCGGCGGAGTCGGTGCGCAACATCCTCGGCGTCTTGACTGCGGGTAAGGCGGGCGAGTTCGGCGTCGAGTGTGTCGGCGTGCTTGCGCCGCTCCGCGAGCGTTGCGTAGCGCGGGTCACCAGCCAGATCCGCCGCCTCAAGCACCTCGCATAGCCGGCGCCAATCGGCATCGTCTGCGACGGCCACGCTGACCCAGGAATCATCCGAACACGGGTAGCAGCCGTGTGGGCACATGTCGGGATGGTTGTTGCCGTCGGGACCCAGTTGCCGTCCGGTGAGGCTTTGTTCGAGCAGGCAATCACCGATCATCGATGAGAGGGTTTCGACGGCGGACACGTCGACGAATTGGCCGGCACCGGTGAGTTCGCGATAGAGCAACGCCACCACGGCAGCGTATGCGCTGGCCGCACCAACGGTGGAGTCCCCGTACCGCATGCTTGCGCCAAGCGGCGGTCCGCCGGGGTAGCCGACCAGTGAAGCGAGTCCGGCCAGCGCGGAAAAGCACGGCGCGTAACCCGTCTGATGACCCAACGGGCCCTCGTTGCCCCACATCTTTATCGACACCGAGATGATATCGGGCTTAATGCTTTTCAGCTCCTCATAGCCCAGGCCCTGGCGCTCCATGGCACCGGGGCGCAGATTGTTGATCACGATGTCACTGTTCGCGATCAGGTCACGTAGTTGCGCCATGCCCGTGGGTGACTTGATATCAAGGTCCACGCTGAGGATCTCGGGATTGATGCTGAGGAAGAACGGCGCGTGGTCGACATCGGTGCCGCCGTACGCGCGCATTTCCTCTGGAATGGCAGCCGATTCGATCTTGATGACCTCGGCGCCCAACAGCGCCAGCAGCTTCCCGGCATAGGGTCCGGCCCACACCTTGGTGAGCTCCACCACCCGCACCCCTTCCAGCGGACCGCCGCGGGAGTTCTTCGGCGGCTTGAGTTGGGCATTTCGCACCGTGAGCGGAGCGCGCGGGGTGCCTAGTCGGTCCAGGATCGGCGTGGTGTGCTGGCCGAGACGAGGTGCGGCAGAGGCGATTTCGGCCGGCGTGGTGCTGAGTATATACGGGACCGTCGGATATGCGGCGGCACCCAGCACCGGGTGCCGTACCTGCTGGAAAAAGCCGCGGTGACGATATTGCGTTGACTGATGAAGATCGGCCGCACCGTTGACTGGCACCAGGGGTACTCCTAGCCGTTGCGCTTCCTCGGCCGCGGCGTCTTTGGCCAGGTCCCTGACCCATTCGGCGAACCCTCGTCGGAATACGGCGACCCTTTCGGAAGTGACCGAGAACTCCAGCCAGTCGTCATCGAAAGCGTCGAGCCAGTCCGGCTGACCCATCAGTGCCTTGACGCCCAGCCAGTGCGCGCGGTTGGTCACGTACAGGTAGACGAATCCATCGGCGCAGGCGAAGAACGACGCCGGACCCAGCTGGTCGTAGTCGCCGCGGTCACCGTCGGCAGGAACCTCGCCGGTGATGAATCGACCGAGGATGCAGTCGGCACGGGACACTAGAACGGCCTGTTGGGAAATGTCGATGGATTCGCCCTGGCCGGTGTGCAGACGCCGGAAAAGCACAGCGGTAATGCATAGCGCCGCGTCGAGCCCGGCTTCATAGTCGGCAAGAAATCGGCCCGGGCCCTGCAGTGGTGGCGCATCCGGATCGGCATGGCTAGGCGTGTGATAGCCCCAGCCGCTGGCATGAAAAACATTGATGCTCTTCGCATTTTCATACTCGTCGAGAGCACCGTTCCCGAACGGAGTGATTGAGCAGCAGACCACACTCGGGTGTCGTTCGGCCAGGCCGGTGGTGTGTTCGCCGATCACCGCATCCGCAGTGCCGATCAGCTGGTGCAGGCGTTCGACACCGTCGGCGTCGGTGACGTCAAGGACCACCGAACGCTTACTGGTGTTGAGATAGCCGAACAGCGCACTGCCCTCGCAGCCGTCGACGAGGACGGGAGCCATTGCCCGGGTACGGCTCCCGCAGCCGGGCGCCTCGATCTTGATCACCTCGGCGCCGAAGTCGGACAGCAGTTTGCCGCAGTATTCGCCCGCCACCGAGTCGGCCAGCTCAACAACCCGGATTCCCGTCAGTGCCGACATACCCCGCACCCGCCGCGTGGTCAGGGCTTCTTGCGCCCCGATCGGCTCAGGCGCCACTCCGGCGGGAAGTTGAGATCGTTGTCCTTCACCACGTTGTTGAGACCCTTTTTGAAGGTGCCCTCGGTGAGGTCGACGTCGTTCTCCTGGTCGTTCTGGATCATCGGCAGCATTCCCTCGACCATGCCGGTGAGCAGGCTGCCGAAGTACTCACCTTTGTGCTGCTTGTACAGCTCCAGGAAGGTCTTCTGCACGGCAACGGTGTCTGTCGGACGGGACCGCGAGCACGCCGTTGCGTACTTCAACGTTTCCTCCTCCAGCTTCTCGCGGGGCACCACGCTGTTGAGAAAGCCACACTCGTACATCTCCTTGGCGCTGAACGGCCTTCCGGTGAAGAGCATTTCGGAGAACTTGCGCAGGCCCATCGTTTCAGCCCACCACCACAGGCGCGGTCCCCAGCCCACGTAGCGGAAGGCCGGATGCCCGAAGAGGGCGTCGTCGGACGAGATCACCAGGTCGGCGTCGCCGGCCTGGTAGAAGTGCCAGCCGTAGCAGTAGCCCTTGGCCTCGATGATGCTGATCTTGCGCAGCTCTTGCAGCGGCCGGTTTCCGGCGCGGGCCTTGGCGTAGAAGTCGGTGACGGTGGACAGGTAACGGTACGAGCCACCCGGCGGGTACTTGACGTCATCGTCGTTGATGCCAAGCTCATGCAGCAACGGCATGCCGGGGTTCTCCAACATTCCGCGCTGTTCCGGCAAGTCACCGCCGCTACCGAAATCTTCCCCCTCCCCCCGGATAACCACGACCTTGACGTCGTCGTCCACGTTGCATTTGTGGATCAAGTCGGCGTAGAGCTGGCGCATCCCCAAACTGGTGGCGTTCTGTGCGTCAGGGCGATCAAAGGTGATGTACGCGATCCTGTTCTTGACGTCTTTCTCGAACTTGATGTACTGCTCAGCTTCCTTTTTCATCTCTTCGTAGTCGTACTCGGGCATGAGTTCTCCAGTTCTTTTACCTAGTTGAGCGAAGATTATTTGAGCAAAGCACCGGCATCGACGGGCAGTGAAACGCCGGTGACATAACGGGATTCGTCCGAGGCGAGAAATAAGACCGCGTTGCTGATGTCGACGGCCTCGACCCACGGCACCGGCAACGAGTGCGTCATCTGTGAGAACGGAGCGAAGTCCTCCGGTCCGGGATTTTCCAGATCCGGCCGGAACAATCGGAAGGTCACGTCGTTCATGGTCATCGGTGTGTTGACCTGGCTGGGATGCACCGAATTCACCCGAATGCTGTGCTGGCCCAACTCGACGGCGAAGCTGCGCATCAGCCCCATCACGCCGTGTTTGGCGGCGATGTAATGGCCGGTGTAGGCAAGGGCCTTATGCGATCCGACCGAACCGGTCAGTACGATGGAGCCACCGCGCTTGCCGGCAAGGATGTGTGGCACACCAGCTTTCACGGTCTTCCAGACTCCGGAGAGGTTGACATCGATCATGTCCTGCCAGATCTTCTCTGGAAGCTTGTGCAGCTTGTTGCCGAACGTGCCGATGCCGGCGTTGGCAACGATGATGTCAAGCCGGCCGAGTTGCTCCACACCGTTATCCACCGCGGCCTTCAACGCGTCGAAATCTCGCACATCGACTTGCGCTGCCACGATGCGTCGGTCGAGGGCTTGGACCAGGTCGGCGGTCTCATCAAGGTCGGCTGGCGTTGACGAGTCGTAGGCCAGGTTGTCGATCGGCCCGCAGATATCGACCGCGATGATATCGGCGCCTTCCTGCGCCAGACGCACCGCGTGGCTGCGCCCCTGTCCTCGTGCGGCGCCACTGATGAACGCAACCTTGCCCGCCACCCGCCCGGTCATCGGGGCACCGCAGCCGGCATCGATTCCCAGCCGCGAACCGTGGATGTCGGGCTGAGTTTGGCATTGGTCATATCAACCTCCCACTCGGGAAATCGTTTGAGAATTTCCTCCAAAGCGATGCGTCCTTCCAGACGGGCCAGCGCCGAACCCAGGCAGAAATGCGTGCCGACACTGAAAGTCAGGTGTGGCCGGGCAGAGCGATAGATGTTGAACTCATCAGCGTCCGAACCGAATTGGCGGGCGTCGCGGCACGCCGCGCCAATCAGCATCATCATCACGCTGCCTTCGGGCACCGTCTGTCCGTACAGGGTGACGTCACGGGTCACATAACGGGAGACGTGCGGCGCCGGCGGTTCGTAGCGCAGCAATTCCTCGATGGCCTGCGGGATGAGCCGGGGGTTGTCGACCAGCTCCCGTCGCTGGTCGGGGTGCTCGGCGAGAACCTTGCCCGCCCAACCGATCAGTCGGGTCGTTGTCTCATTGCCGGCCCCGGCGACGACGTTGAGGTACACGAGTATCTCGTCCCGCGTCAGACGCCTCGTACTGCCGGTTTCATCGACGAACTCGACGTTGAGCAACTCGGTCATGATGTCGTCTGACGGATTGTCGGCCCGCCAGTCGATGTAGGCGGCGAACTGCTCGCCGACGGACAAGCCCTGTTCGGCGGCGCGCATCGGCTTGCCGGCCTCGGTCCGCAGTTGGGCATTGCCCCGGTCGCGGATGTAGACCTGATCATCTTCGGGAATACCGAGCAATGCGCTGATGACTTTCATCGGCATCATCGCGCCCAGGTCGGTGACGAAGTCGAACCGGCCCGTCCCCACCAGTGGATCCAGCAGTTGCGCACAGAACTCACGCGCCATCGGTTCCAGCGCGCCGATCTTGCGCGGGGTGAACATGCGCGACAGCAGCTTGCGGTGCACATCGTGGATCGGCGGGTCTTCGAAGATCAGCATCCCCGATGGGATGTCGAGGTTTGCCTTGATCAACTCCAGGATCGCGCCGCGGGCGGAACTGAAGGTGTCGTGGTCAACGAGCGCCTTATTGACGTCGGCGAAGCGGCTCAGCGCATAGAAATCGTATTGCGCGTTGTAATAAAGCGGCGCTTCTTCACGCAGCCGCGCGAACATCGGATAGGGATTGACGATGAGTCCCGCGTCGTAGGGATCGAAACGAACCTGGCTGCCGGTGCTTGTCGTCACGAAATCTCTCCTACCGCTGGCGTTTCCACGTACCCCTCAGAACGAGGTGGCCACACCACCAGGCCGGTGACATCGGCGTTGGGAACCCCAAACGGATTGGCCAATTTATACACTTCGCTTAAATACCGCTGTTTTCTTGAGCGCGATTCTCTCTATTCTCGTAGAGAACCATACAGCGGGTGCTGTGACAAGACTCTGCCAGACGAAATACTGTGTCCGGATCGCACCGGGCCGGCTGGTCAGGTCGGCGCATTTGTTTTGGGCCGCCGCGTCGGGCGTCTGGTGCCGGTGCGCGTCAGCCGCCCCTTTCCCGGACTCTTCAGGATCCCGGTGGCAATCGCGGCCAAGATGTCGTCGAGTTGTGCTGCGCTTTCCAGGATTCGGTCGCCATGCGCGAACCGCAGCAGCAGACCGTTGATGAACGTCAGCGTGATGTTGCTCAGATCTTCGACCACGGCCGATTCCAGCTCGGCACCGTGCGGCATGAGTTGGATCAGGATTTCGCGGTGCAGCTTGGTGAACGCGTCGGTGCTCTGTTGCAGGGTCGCTGCCAGCACCGGGTCGCGCGCCGCCTGCATCGTCAACTCGTACCGGGCCCTGGTCCGCGACAGGTCCGGCTCGCGGCCGGATTGGATCACCACTTGAGACAACAGCGACGGCGACGCGGCCGCTTGCCGCTTGCCCGAATTGTCCGCAACGGCCTGCAAATTCGCCAGATCGAGCTCGGCCAAGCGCTCAGCCACCGCCAACAACAACGCCGAGCGGGTGCGGAAATAGAACGACGTGGTGCCGTCGGGCACACCCGCCTTGCGGTCCACCTTCAGGTGGCTCAACCCTTTGGCCCCATCGTCGGCCAATAGTTGGATCGCCGTGTCGCAAAGATCGCGGCGGCGTTCGGCAGGGTTTGGCTTGCGTCGTTTGTCCATCAGCGTCGCTCTTCCATCAGCTTGGTCGCACAGCGTACTCTACATTTATAGTGTCGCCAAGCAGTGAGTTTGATA
>JAVROZ010000668.1:0-4582 GCA_032162485.1 Mycobacterium sp. | reverse complement strand
ACGCTGTACCTCCACGTTTCACCGACTGACGCGGCGCTGGAGAACGGAGCGGCGCAACTGGTCAAGACACCTGACGAGCTCTCCTGCCTTCGCCAAGCCTGCCGAATCACCGAGCAGGCCATGGTGGAGGTACAGCAGGCGCTCGTACCGGGGGTGCGGCAGATCGACCTTTCGGCCGAGTTCGTCCGTCGCGCTTTCGAGTTGGGGGCCACCACCAACATGCTGGAGCCCATTTGGCAGGTGATGCCGAGTTCCCGGGAAACCGGAGTGTGGACGACGCACGGCGATCTCGCGTTACCGTTGCTGCCCACCGAGCGCGAATTAGCAGCCGGAGATGTGCTGTGGACCGACATCAGCATTACGTATGGAAGTTATTGTTCCGACTTCGGCCGAACATGGCTGGTGGGAGCGCAACCGTCGGCGCGCCAGCGCGAACAGTTTCATCGCTGGCGAGAGATCTTGGACGCGACGCTGGCGGTGACGAAGGCGGGTGTCACCTCAGGTGATCTCGCGCGGGCGGCAATTGCCGCCAACGGTGGTCGCAAGCCGTGGTTACCGCACTTCTATTTGGGGCACGGCATCGGAACGTTTCCCGCCGAACCCCCGATGATCGGCACCGACCTCGGCGAGGACTACGACGACAGCTTCGTCTTTCCGCCTGGCATGGTGCTGGTACTGGAGCCGGTGGTCTGGGAGGACGGAACCGGCGGTTATCGTAGCGAAGAGATCATCGTCATCACCGAAGACGGCTTCACGCCGATCACCGACTACCCCTACTCCCCCTATGGCGATTGAGGTTTCGCCCGATGCGCGGGCATTGCGGGCAGGACGTCGGGAACGGGCGCTGGCCGAAATGGACGCACATCGTCTCGACGTTCTGGTGCTCGGCCGACAGGCAAATATTCGTTACGTCACCGGCGCGCCGCAGCTGTGGATAGCCGGTACGCGACCGTTCGGTCCGATGTGCGTCGTCGTACGCGGCACCGGAGATATCTATCTGAACAGCACCGACGACGAGGGCATCCCCGAGGAAATCGGCCACGATCACCTCTACGGGCTGGCCTGGAATCCGCGGACCCTGATCGAGGTGTTGAAAAACATCAGCGGGGCCGCAACCGCCCGTCGGGTCGGAACTGACGCGATAACACCAACTTTCGCCGCATTGCTGCCCGAGGCGTTCCCCTGCGCCGAACTCGTCGACGCCGAACCGGCGATGCGCGCGGCGCGGCGCGTCAAGACACCCGAGGAGATCGAGGCGATGGGTCCGGCGCTTCGGGTAGCCGAATATGGTCTGGCCGCGGCAGTTGCGGAATTGGGACCGGGTCAGTCGGACCGAACGCTGACCGGCGCCATGATGCGGGCCATGGCAGCGGGCGGCGTCAGCACACCGGCGACCCAGGACTCCGCATGGGTGACCTCCCGAGAACACCAATGGCGGCGCGCCCAACCCGCCACGCCGGTACGGGACGGAGACCTTGTCGCATTCGCTGCCGGCGCATTGGCGGGCGGCTACGTGGGAGAGGTGGGCCGGACCTGGCCGGTAGGTACCGGCACGGCCGACGATGCGGCGCGCAAGCTATTTGATCGCTCGAACATGTTGTACGACAAGCTCATTGCTGCGTGTCGCCCGGGTGCACCCACGACCGACCTACTCGCTGCCTATGCGGCAGTCGACGAACCGATACCGCCGATGCCCATCGCACACGGGCTTGGGCTGGGTTTCGATCCGCCTGTGGTGTCCGAAACACTCGTAGCTGCAGGCGAACACGACCGGCTCGATGTTGGGATGGTGCTGGCGATCACCGGCTACGTGTGGCAACGCGGCGTCGGTGCGGTGTTTCGGCGAGACACCGTACACATCACCGATGCAGGCGCTGAAGTGCTGACCAGCAGCCCGTCCTGGCAGGGCGGCGGGACCCCGTAAGTCTGTCGCTAAGCGCGATCAGCGCGGATGCCGTGGGCGCGAGAGGCGTGGCGGCGTGCGCGACGCGCCTACGATGGGGAGGATGACTGCCCCGACACCACCGCGATCATGGCCGGCCCTGACCCGACGGCGCATCCTTCTGGGCACCGGGCTGCTCGGCGCGCTCGCTGGGTATGGCTTGCTTCGTGACTCAGTCGCCACCGGTGCGCCGGGGTCTCCGACCGAATCGTTCGAGGTCAGCCATACCGATGCGGAATGGCGGCAGCTTCTCACTCCCCAGCAATACGCCGTGCTGCGCCAAGCGTCCACCGAGCGGCCCTACAGCAGCCCGCTCAACGACGAGCACCGGCCCGGGACCTTCGGATGTGCGGGCTGCGGTTTGGACCTGTTTTCGTCGACCACGAAGTTCGACAGTGGCACCGGCTGGCCGAGCTTCTGGAAAGCCCTGGACAACGCCGTACTCGAGCGCACAGACAACTCCCAGGGCATGTCACGCACCGAGGTGCTCTGCCGGCGCTGCGGCGGACACCTCGGCCATGTCTTCAACGATGGTCCCCAGCCGACCGGTTTGCGCTACTGCATGAACGGCGTGGCACTCACCTTCCGAACCGCCTAGCGACTCTGCGGTCGCACAGCATTGCAGGTTCGCGCCGTGCCAGCTAGTCGAGATGTCGGGCTTCGGCCAAGGCCGCATCGAGTAGCTCGCCCAAGCGATGCCGTTCCCACAGGTTCAGCAGGTTCGACAGCATCTGCAGCGGGGCACGCACCGCCTCGTCATCCCTGATGCGAGGATCGACGCGGCTCTTGGGAACATCGGCGCCGAACCGCCTGCGCAGCAATGCCGGAACGTCGAGAAGCCAGGCGACTCCCATTACCGCCGCGTAGAGCAGAGTATGCCGGGCTAACCGAGTGGGGTCGAGAGCCGGGCCGCCGCAACGACGCACCTCGGCGACGAACACCAGCAGTAACTCGTCGAGATGGGTTGTCCACAAATCGGTTTCGGCAGCCGACATGGCTCCCCAGATGGCCATGCCCAGGTTCATTCGGCTGACGCATCCCCAGTCCATCAATCCGCAGCGCAAGCCTCGTTCATCGTCTCGCCAGAACCAGGCATTGTCGACGTTGGCATTCCAGTGGCACAGTGCGATGTAGTCGGAATCTGCGGCCAGCAGCCGCACGACGGTGTCCTCGTGAACGGCGAATCGGTTTACGTCGCCACGAAGGAGCGCCAGAAACTCCGGCGTGCTCACATTGGTGGGCAGCAATCCAGGATGAGATCCGGCGAATTCGACCAGCTGGTCCAACCGCCGACCGAGCTTGTCCAGATTCAGCGGCGGGCGCTCCCCTACCGTGGCGGCCTGCACGTCCAACGGAAAGTGTGCGGTCAGGTTCGCGGGCAGGCGTCCTGATCGGTGCGTACCGGCCAGGCAAGCGAGCGCGGTCAGCAGGGCGCGGTAGTGCGCAACCGGTTCGGGCATCTCATAGTCGAGGCACTTATGGTATTGACGCTCGATTCCGTTGTCGCCAAACCGGATTCGCTCCGTGATCAATATGCCGGTACCGGTCTTCCGGTGATAGTCGCCGAAAAGCACGCTGGGTATCGCGATAGGGAAACCGGGTGTACGCGATAACGCGGCGAACCGCACCTCCGGCTCCATCTGAGCTTTGCCGCGGTCCCGCATCGGATTATCGAGATCGCGGGAGAACTTCACGAACAGCTCGGTAGGCAACCCCGCCCCAGGCTCGTCGTACTCCACGGACAGAACAACTTTGCGTCCAGTACTACCGCCGGCG
This sequence comes from Mycobacterium sp., assembly GCA_032162485.1. Lineage (GTDB taxonomy): Bacteria > Actinomycetota > Actinomycetes > Mycobacteriales > Mycobacteriaceae > Mycobacterium. The sequence goes on along the minus strand of JAVROZ010000668.1, from coordinate 864 downwards.
CTCTCGCGAAACTTGCCGATGCCGCTGACCCGGTTACCCACCGTCAGCGCACCAGATGCGCGAAATGCCTCGGTGAGGAAGCGGGGTCCGCCAGCTTGCAACGCTGCGGCGTCAGCGGGAATCCTCAGGCCGAACTGGTCGCCGGTGACCCAACGATCATCCATCGATCACCAGGTCTGTTCGGCCGCACGTACCAACATGTGGTTGACCGCCACCCGCTTATCGCGGGTCACCATGTAGAGCACCGCGTCGGCGATGTCTTCCGGCCGCAGCTTGACCATGTCCCCGGTCTGGCGTTCAAAAGCCTCGCGCGACGTAGGGGCAAGATGGTCAAAAATTTCGGTGTCAACGGTTCCGGGGCTCACGATTCCGACGCGCACGCGCTTGCCCAGCACCTCCTGGCGGATACCCTCGCTGAAAGCGTTCACCCCGAATTTGGTCAGCGACTACACTGCCGTGCCTGGCCGGGCGACCCAGCCGCCGGTGGAGCCGATGGTGACCAGGTCGGCCACCGCGCGTGGGGAATCCGCGGCGGCCTCGATGAGGTGCGGAAGAGCCAGCCGGGTGACGTACAGCACGCCCTGCACGTTGACGGCCACCATGTCATCCCAATCCTGCAGCCGCGCTTCGGCCGCGGGCCCTGACTGCATGAGCCCGGCGTTGTTGACGACGATGTCCAGGCGCCCCAGTTCCGCGACCGTGCGCTGGACGGCAGCCGAGACCTGCTCGGCGTCAGTGACATCGGCGGCAACGACCAGGGCCGTGCCGCCGGCAGATTCGATCTCGCCCTTCAGGTCCGCTAGCCGATCAGCGCGGCGGGCCAGCAACGCGACGGCAGCCCCCTGCGCTGCAAGGGCTTTCGCC
>JAVROZ010000667.1:0-3314 GCA_032162485.1 Mycobacterium sp. | reverse complement strand
TTGCGCATAACCGCCGTCATCGACGAAGTGTTGCCATTCCGCGTTGGTAACTGGGACCCGGCCGATCCGGAAGCTGGGCACGTCGACCACGTGGGCGGGCCGCTCGTTATCCAGCGAGTACGGCTCGGCGGCGGCGTCCACGCCCAGCACGAACGGTCCGCCGGGCCCCAGTACCGACGTTCCGGCCAATCCGGGCCGGCCCGCGGGGACCGGGCTGGTCTCCCCAAGCAGCGGCGCGCCGGTGCGCAGGTTCAACGCCTGCAGCATGGTTTCGCCGTGCTGATTCTCGTGGCTGACGACCAGGCCGAATTTGAACTGCTCGTCGGGCTGGTCGTCCAGCGCGTCCAGCGCGTCCAGCGCCGCGGCACGGACGGTGCGGCAAAACGATCGCGCCTGCGCCGGGGACAGCAGCGGCAGCTCGACGCGGCTGGCGCGGGAGTGCACGAAGGCGTCGTAGAGGCCTTCGATGTCGGGCGGCAGCCTGCCCGGGCGATCAGGGTTGCCGTCGCGCAGCAACCACAGCTCTTCCTGCTGACCGATGTGCGCCAGGTCCCACACCAACGGACTCATCAGCGGGTCGTATTGCCGGTGAAGTTCGGCGTCGTCGAAATCAACCAGTCGCAACGTGCGCGTGCGCGCCCGCTCCAGATCACCGGCCAGCCGTTCCCGTGCCGTCACGTCTCCCCTTGCGCTGTGCACGCGGCCCGCGAAACTGTGGCAGCGATCCCGCGCTCGATGACGCGGTCGGAAAAATCGTCGGCCGGACATCGTCCCGTCTCGACGTTGAGCATCAGCCGCTGCATCGCCTCGGTGAGCTCGGCCGGCGCCCGCTCGGCGGCGATGGCCAGACACCGGTTGGCGGCCCCGTAAAGCCGCCGATCCCGCAGCCCGAGCCGTGCCGCGATGTCCCAGGCTGTGGCCACCGGTTCGACGGCCTCCGCGGCCCGGTCGGCAGCGGCCGGGTCGTCGAGCAACGTCGCCAACGTGAACACCAGCACCGGCCAGACGGGGTCGGGGACGCTGTCGAGGTAGCGGATCTCCAGCCATTGCCGCGGCCGCACCGGCGGGAACAGCGTGGTCAGGTGGTATTCCAAATCGGCGAGGGTGGGGCGACGATCGCCGAGCAGGACCAAGCCGTCCACCCAGTCGGTGAACGGCACGTGTTGGGTGACCGCGGCGGTGTCCGGACTCTGCACCATCATCACCGGCGCCTTCAGCGCATATCGAGCCCAGTCGGTGCCGGGGTCGTCACCGCTGACACCCAGAATCGGCCCGCACCGCGCGGAGTCCATCTGGCCCCACACCCACTGGCGGGTGGACTGCCAACCGGTGAACTCGCCGCCCAGCATCGGCGAGTTGGCCGCGATCGCGATCATTGTCGGCCCCAGAGCGTGCGCCAGGCGCACCCGCGCTGCCCAGCCCGCCTGCGGTCCGGCATCGAGGTTGAGCTGGATCGAGGCCGTCGAGGTCATCATGGCCGCACCCGCTGCCCCGCTGTCGCTGGCGGCAAAGAACTCCTCCATCGCCCGGTAACGCGCGCCCGGGTTGATCCGCGCGGGCGATCGCAGTGGGTCCGCACCCAGGAAAACCAACCCCAGTCCGGCGTCGGCGAAGGCGGATCGCAACGCCGCCTGATCGAGGGTCATTCCCTGTATCGCGGACAACACGCCGTCGGCCGGCGGACCTGAAAGTTCCACTGCACCACCAGGTTCCACGCTGATCGCGCTGCCTGCCGGAAGAGGGGTGAGCCACTTGAGCACATCGTTGATCTCGTCCCAACCCGGGCGGCGAAACGGATCCTCGGGGTCGAAGCAGTGCGCCTCGAGTTCCAGACCGACGCGTCCCAACGGGCCGTCGACCAGGCAGCCGTCGGCGATGTGCTGCGCGACAGCCGCAGAGCCGGTGAGCTCAGTGTCATCAGGTTGATGGCCGGCCAACTGCGGGGCCGCGGGGGTAGTGGCGATGCGTGTCATATCACGATCCCTCCGGGCCACCTGGATGTGCAGCTATCCGAAAGATAAACACCATCACTTCATCTTCCAGAAGGCCCCGACATATTCCCGTCCGTTTCGCAGCACGAGGTGAACAAGTACCCAATTTCTACCCGGCTATTGGCCCAGTGGGTTCTGCATCGCGCCGGCCGGCACGTCGAGAGCAAGCCTTGCATCGCCAGCCTGGCAGGCCTTGGCTTGCAACAACACATTTTCACGCAGCCGGGTTTGAAGGAACCCCCACGCTGCGGCCGGTGTGGGTGGTTAGACCTTGGCCGAGATGTCGACGTCGATGTTGCCTCGGGTGGCTTTGGAGTACGGGCACACCTGGTGGGCCTGGTGGATCAGGTCATCGGCCGTACTCTGCTCCAGGCCGGGCAGGTGACCGACGATCTTGCCGGTCAACCCGAACCCGCCCTCGGAATCCTTGCCGAACCCGACCTCAACGGTGACATCGGTGGCGTCGTCCAGCTTGACCTTCGCCTTGCCCGCGACCAGTCGCAGCGCGCCCAGGAAGCACGCCGCATATCCGGCGGAGAACAACTGCTCGGGGTTGGTGCCCTCACCGTTGCCGCCCATCGCCTTTGGCGGACGGGTTTCCAGGTCGATACGGCCGTCGTCTGACTTCACGTGGCCGTCGCGTCCCCCGCCCGTCGCTGTGGATGCGGTGGTGTAAACGACTTCAATGCTCATGGGCTAGATCATGCCAGCCCACGGATTTCAGCCGAGATTCGCCCGGACCCCCTCCTCGACCTTCTTGCCGAGATCGGGGTCGACGTTGCGCCAGTACTCGAACACCCGCGACAGCACCGGCTCCTGCACACCGTCGGAGACGTGCCCGATAATGTTGTGCGCCAACCGATCTCTAGCCTCGTCGTCGAGGACCTCGCGAACCAACGTGCCGGCCTGGCCCCAGTCGTCATCCTCGGGGCGCAGCGTGTAAGCCGCGCGGACCATCTCTCCGTCGGCGAACCAGTGCACCTCGGCGGCCCGAAGCGGGTCGGCGTGCGGCCCACCATAGGAGTTGGGTGCATAGACCGGATCCGACGCATTCTTCATCCGCATGGCACCGTCCTTGGAGTAACTGTTGACCTCCACCTTCGGCGTATTGACCGGAATGTGCTTGTAGTTGGTGCCCAGTCGGGCACGGTGCGCGTCGGCGTAGGAGAAGCCGCGGGCTAGCAGCATCTTGTCCGGGCTCAGTCCGGTGCCGGGCACGATGTTGTTCGGCTCGAACGCCGCCTGCTCGATCTCGGTGTGATAGTCGGTGACGTTGCGGTCCAGCGTCAGCTTGCCGACATCGATCAGCGGATAGTCGCCGTG
>JAVROZ010000666.1:0-3427 GCA_032162485.1 Mycobacterium sp. | reverse complement strand
GTCGGGTTGGGAATGTAGTTGCTGATCTGGCCGCGGATCGCGATCTTGGTGCGCCCGTTGACCTGCACGTACTGGACGTGGTTCTTGTACTCCTTGGGCAGGAACTTGGTCAGCGCCTCCGGCGGCTCGTAGAGATGGTTATCCGCGTCAAAGATCGGAAACGGGACGTCCACCCGATGCGACAACTGACCCATGAAATCCTCCTTCGCGATTTCTGAGAATCCTATTCTCTTGCCGCGCCATCCGCAACGAGCACCCTGCCCCGGCCGGGCGCCGTGCGTTCAGCACTTCGCGCTGATCTTGAAATCGGCACTCGCCGGTTCAGTCGGATTCGCCGTGGTGGCGCCGTTCGCCGTGCCAGTGACCAGGTAAGTGCTGCCGTCGAAGCGAGTGTTGGCCGCGTCGCCGGCGCCTTGCGAATACATGCCGGTGAAGCCACCCACACTTTGGATGCGCACGGACTCGGCGGTTGCCCGGTCCGCACGTCCATCCACGACAACGGTGGCCCCTGCAAGATCGCCGCCAATGTGAATCGTGCGGTACCACTGCACCTGAGTGCACTTGACGACCTCGAACTTCGTCAAGATTCCGTTGACCGTGACAGATCCCGTGCTAGCGAGCGGGGTTTGCGGCGATGATGTGCAAGCCACCAGCGCGCCGGCAGCGAGCGCGGCAACGGCCGCCGCGATAGGGCGACGCATCGAACCACCTCCATCACACTTAGGAAAGTTCTTCAGCCTGCGGCGATGATGTTATTCTCCCAAACAGAGAATGCCAATACCGGCTGTCTTCCTTCAAGGAGCAATGCGCATGGTGGGCCTGGAGGTCGACAGTCAGGGGCTGGCCGTGCTCACCATCGATCGTCCCCACGCGCGCAACGCAATCGCGTTGGACACCATGCAGCAGCTGGAAGAGGCGCTCGATGCGGCGGCGGGAGCTCGAACCCTGGTCATCAAGGGCGCCGGTGATCGGGCATTTGTATCGGGCGGTGACCTCAAGGAGCTCAGCGCGCTGCGGACCGAGGAGGACGCCTCGGCGATGGCGAAACGGATGCGGTCGATCTGCGATCAGCTTGCCAACTTCCCGGCTCCGGTGATCGCCGCGCTGAACGGTCACGCCTTCGGGGGCGGTGCCGAAGTCGCCGTTGCCGCCGACATTCGGGTGGCCGCCGACGACATCAAGATCGCCTTCAACCAGGTGACGCTAGAGATCATGCCCGCCTGGGGCGGCGCCGAACGACTGGCCGCGCTCGTCGGAAAGGGCAGGGCGCTGCTGTTGGCGGGCACTGGGGCTGCCCTCGACGCCGTCGAGGCCGAGCGGATCGGCCTGGTGGATCGGGTGCTGCCCCGCTCATCATTCGACGAGGGCTGGCAATCGATCGCGAGGTCGCTGGCCCGTCACCCGGCAATGGAAATAAAGCGCGTAATCAGCGGAGTTTCGCCCGACGAGGCGATAGCATCCTTTGCGCGGCTGTGGGTTGCCGACGCACACTGGCGGGCCGCAGAGCGGGTAATGAACCGCACCGCCAGTCCGCGCCCAAACGCTGGAGGAGCGACATGATGGACAGGTTGGCGTGCGCGGGCTCGGCGATCTTGGTCGCGATGGCGGGCTTTTCAGTAAGCACGGGACCGGCACATGCCGATGACCCGATCATGCACCACGTCAAGTACACCCTCACCACACAGAATCCGATCTACGCCAACATCTATTACATCGATCAAGAACCGACGATATTCGCTGATTACAGCCATGATCCCTACCGCTTCACACCGAACGTCCAAGCCGATATCGCCCCGGGCAAACCGTGGAGCTTCGAACTGAATTTAGCGAAACCTGAATACTGGGCGATGGTCGTCGTCAACACCGGCTCCGAGCCCGGCACGCCGCAGTTTCATTGCGAGCTGTCGGTGGACGGGGCCGTCGTCGTGTCCAAGGACGGGCCCAGGGGCGTGCTCTGCTCAATCCGGAACTGGTGAACCACCCAGGCCGGCGGCATGCCAGCAATGGGCTGGGGCTCGCCCTCGAGGCGGCGCAGATGGCTTTCTACCAACTCCGTCGTCTGGGCGTGACCGGCGGACATACCGACCGCCTGCTCGAGCACCAGCATCCGCGACAGGCTGTTCATCAACACCGTCCACACCACCGGCGGCACATCCGCTCCGTCCGCGCCGTAACGCTGCAGCGCGGCCGTCACCGCCTGGCGTTCCGCGTCGCGGAAACGTTCGGCGTAGTAAGCAATTTCGGCTCGCATCTCTTTGCGGTGATTCGCCAGCGCCATAAACTCCATCGATATCCGGGTGAAATTCGGATCGGTGCCGAATCTCCAAATCGCCCACAATGGCTGCGGGGATTGCAGCACATGCGCCTGAACCTGCAGCCCTTCTTCGGCGCGGCGGCGAAAGACCGCCACGAACAAGTCCTCCATGGTGCGGAAGTAGTAATGCACAAGCTGGGGTTTGAGTCCGGCCTTGTTCGCCAGCCGTCGCGACGTCACCGCGGCGTAGCCCTCTTCGAGCATCAACTGCTCGGCCGCGTCGAGCAGCAGGCTGCGATTCTTCGCGTCGGGCGCCCCGATTCTGCGCGGCGATGCCATGCCGTTGCTCCCTACTCCCACCTCGCTCGATGACCACGCTGATCGTAGCCAGTCCGTCGGGCCGCGCCCGGCGTTGTGAGGTTGACCACGACAATACTGCCATGCTAAGCAGGTGCTCAGCACATCATCGGTTTCGGGACGGCGCCAGCTCTCGGCGCCGGTACAACGTTCGGTAACCCCGCTTCAGGGGCCAGCTCCGGGAGGAACGCACGCCATGACGACGTTCGATACGAACACCTTCGAGTCGATTGACTTCTTCACCGACCCGTCGCTGGTGCCGGACCCGCATCCGTACTTCGACTATCTGCGCAACCAGAACCCGGTCCTTCGCCTTCCGCACTACGGGGTGGTCGCCGTCACCGGGTACGAGGAGGCCACCGCGGTCTACAAGGACCCCGATTCGTTCTCGAATTGCGTCGCGCTGGGCGGGCCGTTCCCGCCGCTGCCGTTCCAGCCCGAGGGTGACGACATCAACCACCAGATCGACGAGCACCGGGAGAAGTTCCCGATGTTCGAGCACATGGTCACTATGGACCCGCCGGATCACACTCGAGCGCGGTCGATTTTGAGTCGACTGCTGACGCCGAGCCGGCTCAAGCACAACGAGGAGTTCATGTGGCGTCTGGCCGACCGCCAACTCGATGAGTTCCTCGTCAACGGCGAGTGTGAGTTCATCAGCGAATATTCGAAGCCGTTTGCCACCTTGGTGATCGCCGATCTGCTTGGCGTCCCTGAGGAGGACCACAAGGACTTCCGCATGGTCCTGGGCGCCGATCGCCCCGGGCGGGTCGGAGCGCTGGACCACGAGTCGGTGGGCGTCAACCCGCTGGAGTG
>JAVROZ010000665.1:0-4516 GCA_032162485.1 Mycobacterium sp. | reverse complement strand
CTTTGAACTTCGCGATCTCGCGACCCCCGCCGGGAAAGACCAGGATGGTCTCGTTGTGCCGCATCAACTCTCGTGCGGTCTCGGGTGCGCCGACGACGCCGCCGTACGCGGTCACCACGTCGTAGGCCAAGCCGGGTCGCTGGGCGAACCTGCGGTCGGCCAACGGCCGCACCCGGGTGCCGATCGCGCGACGCACGAAGTGCGGCACCAGCAGCACCTCGCCGCCGACGAACTGAGTGTGGTTGCCCACCAACAAGAATCGGCCGTCGGCCGGCAGTGTATCCAGGCCGCTCACGTAGGGCCGGGTGACGTCGATCAGGGGAGCGATACCGTCATGAATCCGCTGCAGCACGCCGCGCAACCGCTGCACTCGGGGTGGGTGGTTCATCACCGCATCGATATCGATGGGCTGGTGCGCGGCATCTTTGTTTCGGGGCGGTGAAAAGGGCGGCATGCCGTCACTGTACCAAACGAACTAGTTCGTATGGGTATGATCTTGCTGTGCGGTCAACCAGCGAACTTCGCGACACCATTCTGAGCGCCGCGCGGTCGGAGTTCGCCCAGTATGGGCTGGCCGGCGCGCGCATCGACCGGATCGCCCGCGTCGCGGAGGCCAGCAAGGAGCGGCTCTACGCGCATTTCGGCGATAAGGAGACGCTGTTCCGCAGCGTGGTCGCGGCGGACAGCGCCGAGTTTTTCGCGGCCGTCACGCTGCGTCCCGAGGCGGTACCGGAATTCGTCGGCGACATCTACGACCTGGCCCGGCAACGCCCCGAGCATCTGCGGATGATCACCTGGGCCAATCTGGAAGGTCTGGCCCTTGATCCACCCCCGGCTGACGAATGGGATTCAATGCCGGCCCGACACATTCGCGCCATCGAGGAGGGCCAGGTGGCCGGCTTCGTCGACCGAGTCTGGCGACCGATGGATCTGCTCGTCCTGCTGTTCGGCATCGGGTTGGCCTGGGCACAGTCGCCGCACCCGGATGCCAGAACTGCCGATCCCGAGGTCATCGCGCACCGCCGCGCGGACGTTGTCGAGGCCGCGCGCCGGATCGTGACAAGCGCGAAAGCGTAACCACGAGGCGAAAATCCAAACGCCCGCCGCGTGACGCCGGCGGACGAAGAAGACCAGTGCGCCGTCAGGGTTTCGAACCCCGGACCCGCTGATTAAGAGTCAGCTGCTCTACCAACTGAGCTAACGGCGCGTTGCTCGGCCAGAGACCGGCTATCGACAATAACAGGCATTGCGTCACAGAAGGAAATCCCTCAAGGTGAGCTACAGCACTGCGACACGAATGCATCCGCATTCCAGCAACGGCGTAGCTGTGAGGCACTACAATACTGGAAACATTGAGGGTCAGTGGTGACCAAACTAAGTGAACAGGATGTGGAAGGTCACTTGATGACGCCTGTGCGCGCACGTCGATCATGGCTGGCTGTGGTCATGCTCTCAATTGCTGTGTTCGGTGTTGCGTGCAGCAGCGGAGGCAGCGCGCCCGTTGCTGCCAAGGTCATCGAGAACAAGGGCACGCCGTTCGCGGATCTGCTGGTCCCTAAGCTCACCGCGTCGGTTACTGATGGCGCCGTGGGTGTCACCGTGGATGCGCCCGTGACGGTGGCCGTCGCCGACGGCGTGCTGGCCTCCGTCAGTTTGGTCAACGACAACGGCAAGCAGATCGCCGGTCAGCTCAGCCCCGACGGGTTGCGCTGGCAGACCACCGAGCAGCTCGGCTACAAGCGGCGCTACACGCTGAGCGCCAAGGCCACCGGCCTGGGCGGCGCTGCGACCCGGCAGATGACTTTCCAGACCAGCTCTCCTGCACACTTGACGATGCCCTATGTGGTGCCGAGCGACGGCGAGGTGGTGGGTGTCGGCGAGCCGGTGGCGATCCGTTTCGACGAGAACATCGCCGACCGCGTCGCTGCCGAAAAGGCCATCAAGATCACCACGAACCCACCCGTCGAGGGTGCTTTCTACTGGCTGAACCGGCGCGAGGTGCGTTGGCGCCCAGAGCATTTCTGGAAGCCGGGCACGGCCGTCGACGTGGCGGTGAACACCTACGGCGTCGACATGGGTGAAGGAATGTTCGGCGAGGACAATGTCAAGATGCACTTCACCATCGGTGATGAAGTCATCGCGACCGCCGACGACAACACCAAGATCATCACCGTCAGAATCAACGGTGAAGAGGTCAAGACCATGCCGACATCAATGGGCAAGGACAGCACCCCGACGAACAACGGCATCTACACGGTCGGCGGGCGGTTCAAGCACATCATCATGGACTCGTCGACCTACGGCGTACCGGTCAACTCGCCCAACGGATATCGCACCGACGTCGACTGGGCGACGCAGATCTCCTACAGCGGTATCTTCATACACTCCGCGCCGTGGTCGGTGGGCGCCCAGGGACACTCCAACACCAGCCACGGCTGCCTGAACGTGAGCCCGAGCAATGCCGTGTGGTTCTACGACCACATCAAGCGCGGTGACGTCGTCGAGGTAGTGAACACGGTGGGGGGCATCTTGCCGGGCACCGAAGGTCTCGGCGACTGGAACATCCCGTGGGATCAGTGGCGCGCCGGTAACGCTACGGCGGGTTCCTAACCACTCGACGCGCAGCACCGGCTCGTCGTGGCCCGCCGAGTACTTGGGCAGGCAGCGGCCGGCTTCAACTTCGAGCCACGATCCCGGCTGTTCCTGCGTGGCTGAGACAGTAGCGTTGGCCATATGCCTGTCGGAGAAATTTTAGAAGTCGGCACCAACTACTGCCTGAATTGCCGCGTAGACGCGCAGTATCAAATCATTGATATGACCGGCAACGGCGACCGAATGGACCGCCAATGGCTCTGCCCCGGAAATCACCGGGATACCCATGTGCAGGATGAATATCCGCAGTACACCTGGGACAGTCGGCGGAAGCTGGCCAAAGAGTTGTTCGAGAAAAATGACAAGTGAGGTCAGAGGGCGAGAATGTCCTCTGACCAGTGGGGTCAGCGTCTGCTAGGTGTTAATTTGTAGACCCACCGATTGATCGACTGGCCCTGCGAGAAAATGTTCAACTCCGGTATCGCGACCGCGGTGCGCACTGCCCTGGTGGCCACTTGCCTTGGTACAGCCAGCATTTCGTTGGTATCCGGCTGTGGTCTGGCGCCTCCGTCGGTGCGCGCGGCGACCTCGTCACCTGGGTCACCTACCACCGCCATTGGCAGCACACCCGGCAACGCGCCGGCGACGACGAGGACGACCGCCGGCGGCGTGTACGGCGACCCGGACACGGCCGCCAAGTATTGGCAGCAGCAGTCGCTCGAGGACAACTGCGGGCTGGCTTCGGTGGCCGACGTTGTCGGTGAAGTCACCGGCCACGCTCCGACGGAGAGCCAGATCATCAAGTTGGCGCAGAACACGCCATCGTCGATCCGCAACGGTCCGATTTATCTACCTACCGGCGATCCAGGACACGAGGGCGACAATGGTGGCATCGACATGGCCGACGCGGTCGTACTGCTTGACCACTACGGCATCAAATCGCATATGACCTATGACAAGCACCCGGAAGAAGTGGGCATGCCCAAGCTAGAGGAGTACCTCGGCGCCAACCGCAAGATCATCGCCTGGGTCAATTCTGGAACGATCCTGGGCTCCAGCGATCAGCGCACTACGCCCGATCACTTCCTCGTTGTCACCGGGATCGACACGAACAAAGAGATCGTCCATCTCAACGACCCTTACGCCGATCACGCCGACACCAGCGTCAGCATCGCCAAATTCATGACGGCTTGGAAAATCGGGCAGGAATCGATCGTCGTGACCGCGCCGGCCAGCTGATGATCGCCGGTCGCACAGTGCGTGATCCAGGAGCACCGCCCCACCCGTATACGACGACGAATGAGCCTGTCGGCACCCACTAGCGCCTTTGCCCGGACACTCAGGCAACAGCGCAGGGACGATTACACCAATTAGTCCGCAATTGTGATGTTGTTGACCATTTTCTCAATGGCGTCGATGACAGCCATGTTGTCCTGACCTGCCGCATCGGCGAAGGACTTGGTGAGGATCGCAGCAAGGTTGTTGTAACCCTCGAGAAGGCCTTCGGTGCCCACTCTGCCAGCAGCCTCAATAATCTTCGGCGCAGTGGCGACAGGGTCACCCTTGAAGTAGACCTTCATAATCTCGATGGCTGCAAGGGTGTTCTTCAACTGTTGCTGCGTCATAACGACCTCGCCGTGGCTTCCATCATGATTTGCCAAAGCTCCGCTCCTCACCTCGATCAGACGACGTGACACACTTGGCCACCACTGTACTTAGGTTACTGACACGCAGGCTGGACCAAACAAGGCGGTTGATCGGTCGCTTCTTTGTCGTGGCATCCGCGGGGGAGCAGGCGGAAGCCGCATCACCCTCAACGTTGCGAGAGTTGCAAGCTCTCAGCAATGAAAAAGGTCAGAGGGGCTAGATAACCCCTCCATGGAGTATCCGGCACGGATCGCCGGGCAGGAATCCTGCGCTATCA
>JAVROZ010000664.1:0-4370 GCA_032162485.1 Mycobacterium sp. | reverse complement strand
CGAAGCCCTTGTCGAGGTGGTCGACATCGACCACCACCGAGCCCAGGCGGGGACCGACCGGGATCTGGATCTCGTCGAAGTCGAGCTTGCGGGTCTTCTCCGCCTCGGCCGCCATCTCCTCGTAGCGCTGCAGCCGCGCTTTGCTCTTGGCCTGGCGAGCCTTAGCGCCGGATCGGACCCAGGCCAACTCCTCGGTCAGTCGCTTCTGCAGCTTGACGTCCTTGCGCCCCTGTACCGACAGCCGCTCAGCCTTCTTCTCCAAGTAGGTCGAATAGTTGCCCTCGTACGGATAGGCACGGCCGCGGTCGAGCTCAAGAATCCATTCGGCGACGTTGTCCAGGAAGTAACGGTCGTGGGTGACCGCCAGGATCGCACCGGCGTAGCTGGCCAGGTGCTGCTCGAGCCACTGCACGCTTTCTGCGTCCAAGTGGTTGGTCGGCTCGTCGAGTAGCAGCAGGTCGGGCTTGGACAGCAGCAGCTTGCACAGTGCGACGCGACGACGCTCGCCGCCGGACAGGTTCGTCACCGGTTCGTCCGGCGGCGGGCAGCGCAGCGCGTCCATGGCCTGCTCCAGCTGCGAGTCGAGGTCCCACGCGTCGGCGTGGTCCAGGTCCTCTTGCAGCCGGCCCATCTCTTCCATCAACTCATCGGTGTAGTCGGTGGCCATCAGCTCGGCGACTTCGTTGAATCGGTCGAGTTTCACCTTGATCTCGCCGAGGCCCTCCTCCACGTTGCCGCGGACGGTCTTTTCCTCGTTGAGCGGCGGCTCCTGCAGCAGGATCCCGACCGTTGCGTTGTTGGCCAGGAAAGCGTCACCGTTGTTCGGCTTGTCCAATCCGGCCATGATCCGCAAGACGCTCGACTTTCCGGCCCCATTGGGGCCGACGACGCCGATCTTGGCGCCCGGGTAGAAGCTCAACGTGACGTCGTCGAGGATCACCTTGTCGCCGTGCGCCTTGCGGACCTTCTTCATCGTGTAGATGAACTCAGCCATGCCGCGGTGTTGCCTTTCTGGTCTTTGGGAGATATCCGCCGACCATCCTATGCACCGCCGGGAACCGCTAGGCCGACAGTGGCAGCGCGCCAGGTCCCGCGACGACCACTTCGGCCGGGTCCGGGTCGGCCGTTTCGACGCCTGACTTGTCGGCGTCGCCGGCAACATCGGTAGGCGCGGTGGGGGCGGCCGGACCCTCCACCGCATTTGGACCGGTGTAGCTCGGCTTCTCGATTCGCACAATGGTGCGGGCCAAGTCCGGCCCGACCGCTGTGGCCCGCATCTCCACCGACGAACGGCGATTACCGTCACGGTCCTCGTACTCGCTGGTGTAGACATGGCCCACCACGATCACCGGTGCGCCTTTGGCCAGCGCGGCACCCACCCCGGTGACAAGCCTGCCCCAGCAGTTGACGGTGACGAACAGGGAATTGCCCGGCTCCCAGCCACCGTCGCTGGTCCGCCGGCGCGAATTGCTCGCCACCCGGAATTTGATCAACTCTTCGCTACCGACTCGACGGCGCTGGGGCTCGGTGACGATGTGGCCGACGATGGTCAGGTATGTCTCAAACATGCTCAACTTCCCTTTCTCAGAATGCTTTGTCGTGCTGGTTGTTGCAGCCATTTAGCTCGCCGCCACCGACGAAACCCGCCCACGAACCCGGTGTATCGGCACGCCTGTGAACAGAGTCCACACTGTGGACAAGTTGCCGCTGGGCCGGGTGCGGGGCTGCCCGCACGACACGCGCCGGCTAGTCGCCGCGCGGTTCGGAAAGGCGCTTCTGCCGCGCTTTGGACTCTCGCTCGAAGAAACGGTTGCGGGCGATCTTCCCGACGTAGCTGAAATCGCGCATGATGTGGCGCAGCTCCTGCCGGAAGGCCACTCGTCGCTCAGACAGGTCTGCCGACGGTGCGATCAGATCCTGGTCGTTGACGATCTGGAAGGCGGTGGCGAACAGCAGCGTCGAAACCGATTCGCTGCTGCGGACACGTCCCTGCGCCACGTACTGACGACCGACGCCGAGTGCGGAGTCCGTCAACTCTTTCTGGCTGACGTTTGCCGGAGCATCCCGCAATACATCGGCGACGATTTCATAGGCTTCGAAGAACACGCGCAGCATCGCGTCCGACATCAACGGCCGCTTGGCGTAAAGCACCATCTCGATCTGGTCGCCCCCCGCGGCGACATGGGATTCCCAATCCTGGTGCCACGCCATCTCTTCGGCGATGTTGGCCCGGAACGCCGCTGAATCGGCGAAATAGAAGTCGAACTTGAGCAGGTCGCGTAGCCGCATCGCCTGCGCCCAGAACGCCTCGACCCGATCACCGTCGGCGTGCCGGGCGTGCGCGAGTGCCAGCTCGACGATCGAAGTTTCCAGAAATGCGTGGATCACCGAGTTCCGGTAGAACGCCGCGGCGTGCTCGTCCTCAGTGGCGATGTACCACACCGGTTCCCGGCCGCTGTCGACACGAGTCATCGGGTGTCCGTTGGACAGTGCGTCCACCGCCGCGCGCACACCTTCGCGGGAGAGCAACCGCAGTGCACTCGTGGACACCGGGGTCTGCTTGCGGTCGAGGTAGTCCAGCGAATCCTGCAACGTGTGGTGCAGCTGATCGAGCGTCAACGCCGCCCCGCGGGTGGTGAGCAGCAATGCAGACACCAGGCCGGTCGCCGTCACCGGGGTGGATTGCAGGATCCGCCACGCGACTTCAAACGACATCTTCTGCAGTGCAAGGCGTTTCGCGGCCTCATCCCGGACCAACGTGCCGTCCGGCGGACCGAGGTACTGGCGCATCGAAACCGCTTCGGGGAAGCGGACATAGATCTTGCCGTAGTTGCGCTCGCCTTGGGCCTTGATGAAGTTGTAGAGCCAGCTGAAACCCTCGGGCGTCTTCTCGGCGCCTTGGGCATAAGCCGCGTACTCGGCGATCTCGTGCAGCTGGTCGAAGCAGATCGAAACACCTTGCAGCAGAATATCGTCACTGCGACCATCCAGATACGCGTCGGCCACATAGCTCATCAGACCGAGCTTGGGCGGCAGCATCTTTCCGGTCCTCGAGCGGGTGCCTTCGATGGACCAACTCAGGTTGAAGCGCTTCTCGACGATGTAGCCGACGTACTCCTTGAGGACGTACTTGTAGAGCGCGTTGTCGCCGATGTTGCGACGGATGAAGATGGTCCCTGAGCGGCGCATGAGGGGTCCCATCACACCGAACGAGAGGTTGATGCCCCCGAACATGTGCACCGGCGGTAACCGGTTGTCCTGCATTGCCACTGGCACCACCGCGCCGTCGATGTAGGACCGGTGCGAGAACAGCAACACCGCCGGGTGGCTTTCCAATCGGGCACGCATGGCCGCGACTTGATACTCGTCGTAGTCGAATTCCGGGTCGAACCCGCGGCTGAGCAGCCGGCCGAGCACCGAGATCACGTCGACCGATGCCTGGCTCCACCCGGTCGCCAGTTCGTCGAGCATTTTGCCGGCTTCTTCGACAGTGCCGCCGGGGATGGCTTTCAGACCGGCACGGAATCGCGCCGAGGCCAACATCTCCGGCTTGACCAGGCGAGGAGATTTGTATTGCGGCCCAAGGATGCGGTACTCCGCGCGGGCCAGTGCCAGCAGCGCTCTGCGAGTGACGAACTGGGCGAACTCCTGGGTGTTCTCACCAACAGTGGTGTCGCGCCATTGCCGCCGAAGCTCGGACACGTTGGCCGACTCGCCCGCCACCACGCGTGCCCGCCACGGCTCGGTGCGCAGAATTCGACGCTGCTGACGTTGGGTGGGGTGGTAGGGATCTCGGCCCGGAAGCAGCGCGGCCACCTTGGCCACCTTGCCCCGGTCGGCGGCCGGCAGCCAGAAGACCTTCACCGGCACGATCGACCGGTCGTCAGCGGATTCGAGTTGCTCAACGAGCGCGGTCATCGCCGCCGGCGACGCGTCGCCTGGGGGCAGCTTCAAGACGTCTAACCTGGTCTCCGGGTTGCGGGTCCGTTGCTGGCCCAGCCACTCCATGACCAGCTGCATCTCGGCTGGGGTCGCCATGGAAGCAAGAACCAGCGAGTCTTCAGCGGTCAGGACTGCGCTCGTGTCGGCGGCCGGCTGGGTCACGGCCGCCCTCAGGGCTTAGAGGTCGACGGACCGACAGCGTTGGGCTGTTCCGGGCTGGACTCTTGCGCCGCACCGTTTTTGCGATCGCCGTCAACTTTTGCGGGCGTGCTTTTCGCGGCGGCCTCTTTGGCCGGGGCTTTCTTTGCAGCAGCCTTCTTCGCCGGAGCATTGTCCGCAGCAGCCTTCTTGGCCGGCGCTTTCTTGGCCGGCGCCTTCTTGGCTGGCGCCTTCTTGGCCGGCGCTTTCTTGGCTGGCGCCTTCTTGGC
>JAVROZ010000663.1:0-5606 GCA_032162485.1 Mycobacterium sp. | reverse complement strand
CGGTGCTGCACGCTTGCGGGCGCCTGGGCCGCCACCCAGCAGCGCGCGGATCGGGGCGAAGGTGTCGCCGGTGACCCAGCCGGCCCAGATCAGTTCCCACAGTGCGGCTTTGAGGTCCGCCTCGCTGTGTCCGGGCGCGAGGAGCTGGCGGAAGAAATACGCGCCGCCGCCGGACAAGCTGTCCAGGATCGCCCGGTGGACATCGGTGAACTCGATTTCGGCCGGAGCTGGCAGCGTCAGAGTTGCGGAGTCGGCTTGGTGCAAGACGATCCAGCCGTCGCTGCCGGAGATCGACCCCGCACCCGACCAGGTAACCTCGCCGGTCGCGAGCAACTCGTCGAGCAGCGCGGGCGAATAGTCACGCACCCGCGGCGACAGCACCAGCGGTTCCAGCGCCGAAGCCGGTATCCGCACACCGGCCAGCTGATCGACGACGGACGCGAGCCCGTCCGGGCCGGAAGCACCCGATTGCGAAGTGTCGCCTACCTGATGCCAGGCCGGCAGAAATCGTCCGTAGGCCGCGGTGCTGACCGGTTCAACCTGCGCGCGCAGCGCTGCCAGGGATCGCCGCCGCAGGATGCGCAAGACGTCGGCGTCGCACCACTGCTCGGATCCGGCGCCGGAAATGTCGGCGGCAACGAACTCGCCGCGCACCAGTCGGCCGTCGCTCGCTAGCCGGCCGAGCACGTCGGCGGCCACCCGCAAACCCAGACCGAACCTGGCGGCGGCCTCCGCGGTGCTGAACGGTGTGTGGGTGCGCGCGTAGCGGCCCAGCAGTTCGGCCAACGGATCGGCCACCGCTTCGGTGAAGGCGCCCGGCAGACCCACCGGGACCGCCGCCCCCACGCCGTCGCGCAGCCGTCCGATGTCCTCGACGGCCACCCACCAGCTGCGGTCGGCGAAAGACACGGTCAGCGCACGCCGCGCGGCGCGCAGGCCCTCCAGCCAGCCGCCGATGTCGGTGCCGTCAGGGGCGCTGACTCGCGCGGCAACCTCGTCCTCGGTCAGTGGGCCCAGCAACCGCAACAGATCGGCGACGCCTTCGGCATCGCGGGCGGCCCGGTCGGCCGACAAATGCTGCAACTGGCGCCCGGTACCGGCGATGACGTCGGGGTCAAGCAGCTCGCGCAGCTCGACGCGGCCGAGGAGCTCGGCCAGCAGCGTGCTGTCCAGCGACAGCGCGGCGGCGCGACGCTCGGCCAACGGGACATCGCCCTCGTACATGAACGCGCCGACGTAGCCAAACAACAACGAAGCCGCGAACGGCGACGGCCGAGCGGTTTCGGCTTCGGCTATCCGCACCTTGCGTTGCGCTATCTGTGCCATCAACCGGGTCAGCGTGGGGACGTCGTAGACGTCCTGCAGACATTCGCGGATCGTTTCCAGCACGATCGGGAAGTCGGGGTACTTGCGCGCGACCTCGAGCAATTGGGCGGCCCGCTGCCGCTGATGCCACAACGGTGACCGGCGGCCGGGGTGGCGGCGCGGCAATAACAGCGCGCGGGCTGCGGATTCGCGGAACCGCGACGCGAAAAGCGCTGACTCGCCGACTTCGGCGGTAACGATCGGGTCGATCTCGTCGGGCTCGAAAACGAATAGTTCCGCGCCAGGCGGCGTGTCGTCTCCGGCGGAAAAGCCGGTGTCGGGCAACCGCACGACGATGCCGTCGTCGGACGCCGTCGGCTTCTCGTCGAGGCCGTAGCGCTCGCGCAACCGCCGGCCAACTGCAAGCGCGAGCGGTCCGTGCACCTGCAACCCGTAGGGCGAATGCAGGATCACCCGCCAGTCGCCCAGCTCGTCTCGGAACCGCTCGACCAGCAGGGTGGTGTCGGTGGGTACCACCCGGGTGGCGGTCCGCTGTTCGTCCAACAGCACCCACAGGTTGTCCGTTGCATATTCGTTGAAACCCCAACTCGCACAACGCTTCCCGAATGCCGTGCGGTCCAGTGCCGCCAGTTCGCCGGTGAGTGAACCCAAGGCGATGCCGAGTTCGGCGGGACGGCCCACGTTGTCGCCGCGCCAGAACGGCAACCGGGCCGGCTGACCCGGCGCGGGGATCACCAGCACCCGGTCGTGGGTGATCTCGACAATGCGCCAACTGGTGGCTCCGAGCGAGATGACGTCGCCGGGGCGCGACTCGTAGACCATTTCCTCGTCGAGTTCGCCCACCCGCGAAGGCTTCGCAGAATCTTCAACAGAAGATGCGAGATACACGGTGAACAGTCCACGGTCGGGGATGGCACCACCGGAGGTGACGGCCAGCCGTTGGGCGCCGGGCCGCGCGGTCAGCGTGCCGTGATCGCGGTCGTAGACCAGTCGCGGCCGTAACTCGGCGAACTCGGTCGACGGGTACTTGCCGGACAGCAGATCCAGGGTGGCCTCGAAGACGCTGCGCGGCAGCGTCGCGAACGGAGCGCTGCGGCGCACGGTGTCGAACCACCGGTCGGCGTCGATCGGCTCGAGCGCGGCTGCCGCCACGGTGTGTTGGGCCAGGATGTCCAGTGGGTTGGCGGGTACCCGCATGGTCTCGATCTGTCCGGTGAGCATGCGCTGCACACTCACCGCGCAACCGAGGAGGTCGGTGCGGTGCTTGGGGAACAGCACACCGCGCGAGATCTCACCCACCTGATGTCCGGCCCGGCCGATGCGTTGCAGTCCGCTGGCCACCGACGGTGGCGCTTCGACCTGGATCACCAGATCGACCGCGCCCATGTCGATGCCGAGCTCGAGGCTCGACGTGGCGACCACCGCCTTGAGCAATCCGCTCTTGAGGTCCTCTTCCACGATGGCCCGCTGTTCCTTGCTGACCGAGCCGTGGTGGGCGCGAGCCAGCAATGTCGGCGCGCCGAAGGTCTGCCCGCTGGCCATCACATAAGCCGGCGCACCACCGGCGACCTGGGGGTTGGCCTTTCGCTCTGGCGGTGTCTGCAGCTCGACGCCTGACCGTTCGGCGTGAATCTCGTTGAGCCGAGCGGTAAGCCGCTCGGCCAGCCGGCGCGAGTTGGCGAACACGATGGTCGAGTTGTGCTCTTCGATCAGGTCGACCAGGCGCGCCTCGACCTCGGGCCAGATCGAATTGTTGGCCAGGTTGGCCATGTCAGGCACCGGCACCTGCACGGACAGCTCTACGGTCTTGGCCGACGGGGGATTGACGATGGTGGTGCGGGACTGGCCGGACAGAAAGCGGGCCAGCTCCTCGGGGGGCCGCACCGTGGCCGACAGGCCGATGCGCTGAGCGGGCGGCCCCTCGCGCAGCTCGTCCAACCGTTCGAGGGACAACGCAAGATGCGCTCCGCGCTTGGTGGCTGCGATGGCGTGAATCTCGTCCACGATGATCGTCTGTACGCCGGCCAGTGTCTCGCGCGCGGCTGACGTCAACATCAGGAACAGTGACTCGGGGGTGGTGATCAACACGTCGGGCGGCCGGGTGATCAGCTGGCGGCGCTGCGCCGGCGGGGTGTCGCCGGACCGGACGCCCACGCTGATGGCGGGCGGGGGAAGACCCCGGGCCTCGGCGAGGCGGGTCAGCCCGGCAAGCGGGGTGCGTAGGTTGCGCTCGACGTCCACCGCGAGTGCCTTGAGCGGTGATACATAAAGCACGCGGGTTCCGGTCCTATGGTCTGGCGCCGCCGCCAGACTGTCGAGCGCCCACAGGAACGCGGCCAGCGTCTTACCCGACCCGGTCGGCGCGATGACCAATGTGTTGTCGCCGTTGGCGATGGCCGTCCAGGCGGCGGACTGCGCAGCGGTAGGGGCGACGAAGGTGCTGGCGAACCAGTCACGGGTGATCGCGCTGAACCGCGCCAGTGCGTCAGCCGGCGGAGCTGGTGGCCGTTTGGTGCTCACCTAACCATCGTGCCAAGAGGCACCGACAAAAACCCGGGCCGTCAAACCTGGGCTTTGAAACGCGCTGTAGCCATCGCCTCCGCCAGTTGCGGAGGGATGTCCTTCACGCGGGCGATCGAGTCCAGCAGCGTGTGCGCGCAGGCATCCGCGAGCCGGTCGGCTTCCAGTGTCTGGTCCATAATCCGCTGCCGGCAGGTTTCGAAGGTGAATGCCAGCCAGCCGTGCAGGACGACCCGCAGATCACGTTCGACGTCCGCCTCCAGCGCGGACTGCCCGGGAATGCCACCCACGACTTCGGCGACGCGGGCCATGATGTGTTCCATCTGGCGGTTCTTGGCTTCGTCGTCGATACCGAGCAGAACAGGGTCGGATCGGCCGAGGCCGACGTACGCCGCCCATGCGGCCTCCGGGTTCTGTTCGTGATAGGCCATGTAGGCCAGCACGCCCATCCGAATCTCTTCGAACATGGTCATTCCCGGCGACGGCTCGGTGTTGGTGGCCGCGTAGAGCCGGTCGGCCTCGTCCTTGACAACGGCGGCGAAGAACGCACGCTTGTCGGGGAAGTAGTGGTACATGAGGGCGCGCGAAACCCCGGCGCGCTCGGCGATCTCGTCGATCCGCACCTCGTCGTAGGGTCGCTTCCCGAAGACTTCCGCCCCCAGGGCGAGCAGTTCAGCGCGTCGATCCTCGGGCGATAACCGCCTCCTGGCTGTCGCCATAAGCACAGATACTACTCATGTTCGATAACCGCTCCGCTACGTCAGAAATATCCGCCGAACTTCACCCCTTGCGCCAGCGGAAGGTCCCTCGAGTAGTTGATCGTGTTGTTGTGCGCTGCTGACTATGGCGGATTGGTGGGATGCGGGGGGCGTGTTTGTGCTGCCTGATCAGCGGGTATTCCATCGGAACTAGTTGGGTGTGGGGGATGACGGGGTGCTCCGATGCAGAAGACACATGAAGGCTTGCGCGGCGATCGCCTAGGACAAGAGGACAGCGAGGTTCGCGCGGCGATCCGGTTCGCTGTGCTCGCCAGCGCTGCCGGGATCGGGTACCTGATAATGGGCGCGTTGTGGGTGAGCACTTGTCCGGAGGTGGGCGTCGACACCGTTGCGTGTGGTGTGCCTCAGCGGGCCACGCTGGCTCTGGGCGGACCGCTGATCTTATTGGTCGCCGGCGCCTGGGCGTTCGTGCGTACCCACCGTGTCTGGCGGGATCGAGGTGTCTGGTGGGGCTGGCACGGCGCGGGCTGGTTCCTGCTGACACTGATGGTGGTGACGCTGTCCATGGGTGTCAGCCCGATCGCCGGCCCAGTAATGGCTTTGTGACTGAAGTTCAGCTCTGATCCCGGGGGCGCTAAATATAAAGTGACGTAGCTCTCCCCAAGTGGTTCCTCGAGTTCTACCGTTGGTGGTAACGCCTGGTGATTTGCGGCATGTCGGAATCGAAAGCCGGAACTAGGCGGAACCGATAAAAGGAGGAGCCATGGGCGACACCTATCGTGACCCCGTCGACCACTTGCGGACGACGCGGCCCCTAGCTGGGGAATCGCTCATCGACGTGCTGCACTGGCCCGGATACCTCATGGTCGTCGCGGGTGTGATCAGCGGCGTCTCATCGCTTGCGGCCTTCGGAAGCGGTCACCAGTCCGAAGGCATGACGGCCGGGGTGGTGGCTGTCCTTGTGACGGTCTGTGGTCTGGTGTGGCTGGCCGTGGAACACCGGCGGATCCGTAGGATCGCCAACCGGTGGTATGCCGAGCA
>JAVROZ010000662.1:0-3495 GCA_032162485.1 Mycobacterium sp. | reverse complement strand
GCAGCGTTACGTCCGCATACCCCGTGCACGCCACCGCCGGGTGAGGCGCCGGCGCTACCGAGGAAAACATTCTCCAATGGGGTCGAGGCGCCGCCGAATCCGGGCGCGGGTCGGAAGATCAGTTGCTGGAACAGCTGGGAAGTGCCGCCATTAACCGCCCCGGTGTGCAGGTTGGCGTCGCTGTGCTCCAAGTCCGAGGGCCGTTGTGTCACCTTGCCGACAACATGGTCAGCGAACCCCGGCGCGTGCTCCTCCAGGACACGATCAACCCGCGCGGCGAGCTGGTCGGCGGATTCGTCGTCGGACAGACCGCGGGGTAGATGGGTGTAGGCCCACGCGCTTTCGGTACCCGCGGCAGATCGGGTCGGATCCGCCGTCGTCATCTGACCGAACAACATGAACGGGCGTTCGGGAAGGGTGCGGGTGTTCAGATCGGCCATCCACCGGATCAACCCGTCGTGATCGGCGCCAAGGTGCACGGTCCCGGCGTCACCGAGGTTCTTGGACCGCCACGGTATCGGCGAGTCGAGTGCGTAATTGATCTTGAGCACCGGGGTGTCCCAGACGAAGCGGTCCAGACCCCGCTGCAAACTAGCGGGCAACGAGTCCGTTGGTAGCAACTGCTGGTAAAGCTGGGGCGCTGATGTATCGGCGATGACCGCCCGCCGGCACCTGACCGACGCGCCGTCCGCGGTGTGAACGGCGGTGGCCCGGTCACCGCTGACGCTGATCGAGGTAACCGGTCGAGCGCATTCGACACGGGCGCCGGCAGATTCGGCGCGGCGTACCAAGGCCGCCGTCAACTGGCCGGCGCCACCGACCGGAACGGGAAAACCACCGTCCTGCGCCATCATGATCAACAGGTAACCCATCACGCCGCTGGCAGGTGCGTCGATGGGGACATCGGCATGCATCGCGTTGCCCAGCAACAGCAGACGGGCGGCCTCGCCAGTGAAAAGGTGCTCGGCCATGACGCCTGCGGGCAGGAGCAGCAGGTGCGCAAGACGCAGTGCCTCCGCGGTGCCGAGCTTGCGCAGCAGACCCAACGGACCTCGCACCGGCGGGAAAGGCGAGAACAACGTCTCCAACAGGGGCTTCTTGATCCGGTCCCACTGCTCGAAGAGATCGCACCAGCGTCGGCCATCACCGGGGCTTCGTCGGTCCAATTCGCTTGCGGTCCTATTGATGTCCCGAAAGATCACGGCCGCGTCCTCGTCGGCGCCGTCGCGCGCGTGCCCTACCACCGCAGGGGCGTGCGCCCACTGCAGACCGTGGTCTTCGAGCTGGAGCTCGCGCAATGCCGGCGACGCCACCGACAGTGGGTAAAAGGCGCTGTACAAATCGCTGATGTAGCCGGGTACCAGCTCAGCGCTCTTGACCGCACCCCCGGGTTCATCTTGCGCCTCCAGGACCAATACGTCCCATCCTGCGTCGGCGAGTATGGCCGCCGACACCAGGCCGTTGTGGCCGGCCCCGATGACCACGGCGTCGACAGTGTCGCCAGCTCCGTCGCTATTGGGTGTCATCGGGGGTCCGACGCTCGGCGATAGCCGCGAGGCGCCACGTGCACTCGCGATTGCGAGGGAAGGCTGCGGCCAGTGCCAACCGCTTGGGCAGCCATCCCATCGGAGCGCCGACGGGTACCTCGGCCATCTCGATGCGACAACCACCACCGTCAGTGTCGAAGAGCCGCAGGGTGATTCGAGCCTTCCCCAACGGTCGGCCCTTGGCCAGCAGCACCAGCTGCTCTAGCGGCTGACAGTCCTCGACGACAGTGACGTCGTCGAGGAGTAGCGGCCACACTCCGACGGAGTGGCTGATCGTGCTACCGGCCTGCGGCCAGTTCGGGTCGACCGCGCGCATCCGGCTGTTGCCCACCACCCATTGTGAGTACGTCCATCCATCGGCAATGACCGCCCACACCTGTTCACGGCTGGCCGAGGTTTCGCGCTTCACTGTCAGCGCGCTCTCGACCTCTGCTGTCTTCTTGGTCATACCGCTTTCCTTACTGGGTCATCGATCACCGAACGGCGTGGCGATCAGCCGGTTGGCAGTCGCTTTCACTGAATCGGGCAGAACCGTCGACACCGCGCCCATCAGCTTGCTGGTCAACGACGACGCCACGACTTTCTGCTTGCCGGCCATCATCGCGTCGTAGCCTTGCCGCGCGGTTTTGGCAGGGTCATCCTTGAAGGGCAGCCGTCCCAGCGGCGTGTCTTCCATCGCCGCGCGGCGAAAGAAGGCGGTGTCCGTGGGACCCGGCATCAATGCCGTCACTGACACTCCCGTCCCAAGGAACTCGTTGTGCAGCCCCTCGGCGAACGATTGAATGAACGACTTCGAAGCGTTGTACATGGTCTGATACGAGCCGGGCATCATCGCCACGATCGACGAGGTGAAAAGCGCCCGGCCACTGTCGCGCTTCGCCATATCGCTCAACACCAATTTCGCCAGGTGCACCGTCGACCGAACGTTGACGTCCACGATGTCCAGGTCCGCCTGCAAGTCCCCGTCGACGAACCGGCCGGCCCTGCCGATACCCGCATTCAGCGCGATCGCCGCCGGCACCCGCGCGCTGCCGTCGGTGACCACGTCGTAGACATCCTGCACTGCGCCGGCATCTCGCAGGTCCACCCGGACAGGCTCCACGTGCACACCGGCGCGAGCCAATTCCTTTGCGGTGTCCTCGATCGCGGCGTCGTCGGCCACGACTACCAAGTCGTAGCCGTCGGCAGCGAAGAGTCGCGCCAGCTCCAGCCCGATGCCGCTCGACGCACCGGTCACCACCGCCAGCTGTCCAGATCCCATGCTTGGTGGCTACCCGAGAGCGAACGGCCCAAACCTCACGATGGCGTACCGTATGCCGCTGCGCTGCAGCCCCATACGGGTAGCGAACGGGTCAGTTGCTTCTAGTGGATCTGCGGATCGGGTGGGTTCTTGGCAGCGCGGCCGGTCAGAGCGTCGCGCAGGTGGTCGAGCATCGCCACCATCATGCCCGCTGTTTTGAGCAGGAGCGAGCTGGGCGGCGTGCCGGGATGGGGGCGGGTCGGAGCGATCTTCTTGGCCGTTTCGAGCTGTCGGCCGATTTTCTCGAGCTCTTCGCGACTCACCGCGGCCTCGAATTTCGGGAAGACCTCATTCTGTTCGAATTCGATGTGCTCTCGGCCCGCGGTGACGAACTCTTGTAGTGCTTCGTGATACTGCGGTTGACCGGGCTTGGAGTCTTTCAGCTGCTGCAGCAGCTTCTTGCCGTCCTGCTCCTGCTGAATTGCCCTGTCCGCCAACGTATCGCCGTCGTCGAGGGCTCGGCGAACCGCCGGCCAGAGCCACTGCTCTTCGATCGCCTCGTGTTGTGACTCGGCGATAATCAAGTTGGCCACCATCGTGTCCAAACCGCTGAGTTGACTGCCCGTACCCGAAGGCGCTCCCTCGAGCACTTCGAGCATTCCTAAAACGCTTTTGTGGTCTTGGCGCAAAAAGCTGATCGCGTCCATG
>JAVROZ010000661.1:0-5589 GCA_032162485.1 Mycobacterium sp. | reverse complement strand
CGCACCTGGAGGAGAACCTCGCCGTCGCAGATATCGAACTCGGTGAGGAGACCCGCGATCAACTCAACGCCGCTGCCGGCTGATGCTGGTGCGCCCGGCCGCCGCCGCCGACGCAGCGGCCTGCGTTGTGATCTATCGCCCATACGTGCTCGACACCGTGATCACATTCGAGCTTGACGTGCCGACCGTCGAGACGATGGCAGCCCGAATCGATTCTGCGCGTGCAACTTACGAGTGGCTGGTTCTCGAGGTCGACGGAGACATCATCGGTTACGCCTATGCGCAACCGCTCAATCCGCGGGCGGCATACCGGTGGTCGGTCGAGACGAGCGTCTATCTGGCGCGGGACCGACTGCGGTCGGGAGGCGGACGACTGTTGTACGCCGAACTATTGGCTCGGCTGGCCAGACGTGGCTACCGGCGCGCGTTCGCCGGCATCACCCAGCCCAACGAGGCCAGCAACGGATTGCACCACGCGTTCGGATTTCGGCCCGCGGGCCGGTATCGGCGCGTCGGATGGAAGCTCGGCGCGTGGCACGACGTCGAGTGGTGGCAGCTCGACCTAATCGCTCCTGACGACGAGGTCGACCCACCGCCCGAGATCGCTACTTGAATCGCGCGAAGAGCGCCAGCGCAGTGCCGCGGTCGATCGCGGCCCGGGTGTCTGTGTCGATATCGGCATAGTGATGGGTGTCGATTCGCCGCATCATGCGCGCCTGACCGGGTAGGCCAACCTACTTGAGCTCAGAGGACGACAGCCCCAGCAGTCGGCGGGCGACCACCAGTTGCTGAATCTGCTGTGTCCCTTCGAAGATGTCCAGAATCTTGGAGTCACGACTCCACTTCTCGAGCAGCGTCTGCTCGGAATAGCCGGTAGTGCCGGCCAATTCGACCGACTTCAAGGTGACGTCGGTGGCCATCCGGCCGGCCTTGGCCTTACTCATCGACGCTTCCTTGGAGTTGGGAATGCTGTTGTCGGCCTGCCATGCCGCACGCAGCGACAGCAGATAGGCCGCCTCCCAGTCCGACTCCATGCGTAAAAACTCGGCCGCGGCGGCGCTTTGGGCATGTGCCGGCCGGTCGTAGTCGATATCAACACCGGCATTCGCGAGGATCTTGCGGATCTCCTCCAGGGCAGCCCGCCCGATTCCGACGGCCATCGCGGCAACGATCGGTCGGGTGTTGTCGAAGGTCTCCATCACGCCGGAGAAGCCCTTGCCGACTTCGATTTCCGGATTGCCCAGCAGGTTTTCCTTCGGAATGCGGGCATTCTCGAAGCGGATCGCCGCGGTGTCGGAACCCTTGATTCCCAGCTTGTGCTCGAGTCGCTCCACGGTGACGCCGGGGTGTTCGCGGGGCACGACGAACGACTTGATTGCCGCCCGGCCGACCGACTTGTCCACCGTTGCCCACACCACGATGTGGGTGGCACGCGAACCGGCGGTGACGTAGATCTTCTCTCCGTTGATCACGTACTCGTCGCCATCGAGCTTGGCGGTCGTCGATACCGCGGCCGAGTCGGAACCGAATCCCGGTTCGGTGATCGCCATTGCGGCCCACACCTTGCCGAAGCGTTCCAGTTGCTCGTCGGTGGCTACGGCCGAGATGGCGGCGTTGCCCAGGCCCTGATACGGGATGGACAGCATCATCGCCAGGTCACCCCAGCTGGCCTCCAAGGTCTGCACCAGCGCGGCCATGTTGGCGCCGTTGTGGTTATCCTCTTTGCTGTCGGCACCGCGCAATTCGCCGGCGCCGGCAAAGCTGTACGACTCAGAGGCGCCCTCGAACATATTGATCAGCGTGTCGAGTTCGACCGGGTAGGCGTGTTCCTTCAGGTCGTACTTGCGGGCGATGGGCCGTACCAGCTCAGCGACGCCTTGATGGGTCTTGGTGATGACCGCTTGCAGCTTGGGCGGTAGCTCCAGATTTATTGCCATGGTTGATCTTTCGCTTGGAAGTCTGGACTTAGATAACTACGACACCCTCGGCGACGCCGATGGCCCGCAGGTCGCGGTACCAGCGTTCGACCGGGTGCTCTTTGGTGTAGCCATGGCCGCCGAGCAGCTGCACGCCGTCCAGGCCGATCTGCATGCCCTTGTCGGAACCGAACCTCTTGGCCAGCGCCGCTTCGCGGGCGAACGGCAGGCCCTGCTCGGCGCGCGATGCCCCGCGCCAGGTGATCAGCCGCAGTCCGTCCAATTCGATCGCGATGTTGGCGCACATGAACGCTACGGCTTGACGACGGGCGATGGGCTCGCCGAAGGCTTCGCGCTCCTTCACGTAGGGGACGACGTAGTCGAGCACGGCGTGGGAGGTGCCGACGGCCAGTGCGGCCCAGCCCAGCCGGGCCAGCGCGATCGCCTCGGAGTAGTCGTTGTCGGTGGCTTCGTCTTCACCAAGGCGCGCGCCAAGTGGCACCGTGACGCCCGAGAGCTCGACGAGTCCCAAAGCCGCCGCGCGAATACCCATGCTCGGGTCGGGCTTGACGGTCACCCCTTTGGCGGACGACTCGACGATGAACAGCGCCGGCTTGCCGTTGAGCTGCGCACCGACGATGAAGAGCTCGGCGTCGGCGGCGGCGGGCACCAACGACTTCACGCCGTCGATGCGGTACCCGGACGGGGTGCGCACCGCGGTGGTCTTCAGCCGCGTGGGATCGAACAGCGGCTGGGGTTCGGCGATGGCCACACAGGCCTGCGGCACGTTCTCACCGGCGAATTCCTTCAGATAGGTGGCCTGCTGATCCGCGCTGCCCCAATGGGTGAGTGCGGCCGCAACGCCGCCGGGCGCCAGGATCGGCAGCGCCAACCCCATGTCGCCATACGCCAACGCCTCCGCCACCAGCACGTTGGTGACTGCGGAGCGGTGTTCGGCGATGCCGTCGAAGTCTTCGGGAATGTTGATCGCCGTGATCCCCAGTTCGGCGGCCTTCGTGATCAGATCGGCCGGGTAGCCCACCGCCTCGTCGGCATCGTGGGCGGCCGGACGCAGGATCTCGGCGGCGAATTCGTCGACGGTCTCGACGATCATCTTCTGGTCGTCGTCGGGAGTCAGGTCGAAGTAATCTTTGCCGCTCGACTTGAGCCGGGTCGGCGCGCCGCGCAGGTTCTGGACCCGCTTGAACTGGCGCGATGCAGCGACGGTGGTCGAGAACAGGGTCTTGGTCCCGTAGCGCAGACTCCGGTTGAGCGGATCGCGCAGGTGGTACTTGTCCAGAAACTCCTGGCCGACGATCGGCGTGATGAGCGCTATGGCGACGTCGACGCCGGTCCGTTTGTGTGGCTGCATTCCGATGGCGGTTTGGCGGTCGCGTCGTTTGGCGCGCGAGCGTCCGGGTTTGGAAGCGGTGTCGGTCATTTTCGCCAGCCTCGGTCGTTGGGGCGGTGCGGGTACAACCGTATCTTACTCCGGAGTAAGATAGATAGTGCCGTGTTAACTAATTCACACGTCGGAGGCCCTCGAGTACTTGTTGGTGCAGGAGGCCGTTGGTCGCCAACGCGCTGCCGCCGTGCGGTCCAGCGGTGCCGTCTAGGTCGGTGAACTTTCCGCCCGCCTCGCGCACCAAGACGTCGAGTGCGGCCAGATCCCAGACCGATACCTCGGGCTCTGCCGCGATGTCGACGGCTCCTTCGGCCAGTAGACAATAGGAAAGAAAATCGCCGTACGCGCGCACCCGCCAGACGGCGTCGGTCAATTCGATGAAGTCCGAACGCAATCCGAGCTGCGCCCACCCGGTCAAGCTGGAGAAAGACAAGCTCGCCGAATCCAGCTCTGTCACAGCGGAAACCGAAATTGGGCGCAGCGGTGCCCCGTCGACCGACGCGAATGCGCCCTGCCCGTGCGACGCCCACCATCGCCGCCGCAGTGCGGGCGCGCTCACCACACCGACGATCGGAACGCCGTCCTGCAGCAGGGCAATCAGACTGGCCCATACCGGAACCCCGCGCACAAAGTTCTTGGTGCCATCGATCGGGTCGATGATCCACTGCCGTCCGCTGAAAGTGATTGTCCCGCCGAACTCCTCACCGAGAACGCTGTCGCCGGGCCGCTGGTCGGCGATCACCTCACGCACTATCGATTCGACGGCGCGGTCGGCATCGGTCACCGGCGTCAGGTCCGGTTTGGTTTCGACGCGCAAGTCGAGTGCACCGAACCGGGCGCGAGTCACCGCGTCCGCACGGTCGGCGAGCGCCAGCGCGAACTGCAGATCATCGTGACTCATGGCAGCAGTCCTACCATGGCCATGTGTGGGAATTCATGATGCTGCTCCTGCTGGTGGGGGTCCTGCTGGCGTTTGTGGCGCCGCGGTTCATCCGGCCCGGCCCGCGCGGCGCACTGGCGAGCGGCACGCTACTGGTAACCGGGGTCAGCGCGCGACCAGACGCCGGCGGGGAGCAGTACGTCACCATCGCCGGTGTCATCAACGGGCCCACCGTCAACGAGCACGCCGTATATCGACGCATGGTTGTCGACGTCGATCAGTGGCCTGTCATGGGCCAGCAATTGCCGGTTGTGTATTCGCCGAACAATCCCGACAACTGGAACTTCGGGCCCGCCGAACCACGAGAACCCCTGGACGACTAGGACTGGTTTCACCTGGCGGCGGATGCATCGCGGTCGGGCTCCGGACCGAATACGAAGCGGCGGCCAGTGACGTCGGAAGGAGCGACCCGCACGTAGTTGGATTTGCGGGTCTGCGTCCACGGGTAGAGACCGCCGCGATCGGCCTCCCGGATCTCATCCTCCGTTTTCAATAGCCGGGCGCGCCCCCGCACGATCACACTCCAGCCTTCGGCGACGTTGTGGTCGTCGGCCTCAAAGATCACCGTGCGATTCGCGACGGCGGAGAACAGTTTGGTGCCCTCCGCGGTCCGGAACAGGATGGTGCGGTTCTGCACCACGTAGTTGACCGGGAAGATCTCCGGTTCGCCGGCAAAGCTGGTGACCAGCCGACCGAGGGCGGCGGTGCCCAGCAGGTTCCAACTTTCGCTGTCGGACAGGACAGTGACTGGCTCGTCGGTCATCGGCCTAGCCTTTCTCGAGATGTCTTCGTGGCAGCGAAAGTTCGGTACCTCGCGATCCACCACAAAGACGTTACGGGTGTGTGTTGGGGATCGGTAGGGACCTTAGTCAACCGGATGAAATTTGCTGCCTCACAATGGCTTCAGTGGTCTCTGCGAGTCCGTTCGCGCTATCGCCCGCGATATCACAAGTGTGAACCCCATCGAAGTAGTCCGCGGTACCGAAGTGACTCATGTGATCGGCAGGGCCATGAGGGGCGCTATTCCTGTCCTGGTCTGGCATTCTTAAGGCATGTCAGGCAAGGAAATTGATCGGACCCGTGCGACGAGCGCTCTCCAGGTGATCAGACAGCACCCGGTATTGGTGCTTTTCGTGTTGTCGCCGCTGATCGCGGTATTGGGTCTCATGTGGTACTTCGTGGGTGCCGGTTGGACGATCTTCGCAGCGATCCTGCTGCTGCTCGGCGGCACCGCCGCCATCGTTCTCAAGCGCTGACCCGCCGGCATGCGGTCGTGGTGGGGATGGGGCACGCTCGAACAGGCCCTCACACAGCAGGAGACGAGCGAA
>JAVROZ010000660.1:0-2667 GCA_032162485.1 Mycobacterium sp. | reverse complement strand
AGGCCGGCATCGAAAGAGTGCGCGCCACCCTGCCCCGGCTGGGCGAGCTGGCCATCGGCGGCACCGCGGTGGGTACCGGACTCAACGCGCCTGACGGCTTCGGTGTCAAGGTGGTCTCGGTGCTGGTCAAGTCGACTGGTCTGTCCGAATTGCGCACGGCGACTAACTCGTTCGAGGCGCAGGCAGCCCGGGACGGGTTGGTCGAAGCGTCCGGCGCGCTGCGTACCATCGCGGTGTCGCTCACCAAGATCGCCAACGACATCCGCTGGATGGGATCTGGCCCGCTGACCGGTCTGGGCGAGATCCAGTTGCCGGACCTGCAGCCGGGTAGCTCGATCATGCCGGGCAAGGTGAATCCGGTACTGCCGGAGGCGGTTACGCAGGTTGCCGCCCAGGTAATCGGTAATGACGCCGCGGTTGCGTGGGGCGGTGCCAGCGGCGCCTTTGAGCTCAATGTCTACATCCCGATGATGGCCCGCAATATCTTGGAGTCGTTCAAACTGCTGACCAACGTGTCAAAACTGTTCGCGGAGCGCTGCATCAGCGGGCTCGTCGCCAACGTCGATCGCCTACGCGAGCTGGCCGAGTCCTCGCCGTCTATCGTGACGCCGTTGAACTCGGCAATAGGCTATGAGGAGGCCGCAGCGGTGGCCAAACAGGCGCTGAAGGAACGAAAGACGATTCGCCAGACCGTCATCGATCGCGGGTTGATCGGCGACAAGCTATCGGAAGAAGAGTTGGATCGCCGCCTCGACGTATTGGCGATGGCCAAGGTCGAGCCGATCGATTAGGCAAGTAGGTATCGACGTCACGCGGGTGCCTGCGGTGACGCGGTTGCGTGGCCACCTCTGACGGAGGCCGGTGAGAGTAAGGGTGATTCAACAATGACGGTTCCCCCCGGCGGTCCCTACGGTCAGGATCCCTACGGAACGAACCCGTATGGCCAACAACCCTATTGGGGCGGTCCACCGCAGGGCCAACCACCCGACCAGCCGCAGGGCCCGCCGCAGGGCCCGCCGCAGGGTGGCCAATACCCCTACCCGCCGCCGGGCGGCCAGTATCCCGGCACCGACCCGTACGGTCAGCCGGGCTACCCACCCCAGCACTACAACCAACCCGGACAACAGGTTCCGCAGGGCTGGCCGCCCTACCCTTCCGGACCGCCGCCGTCAGGGAACTCGAAGCTGCCCTGGCTGATTGTCGCCGGCATCGCGGTGCTGGGCGCCATCGTGTTGGTGGTGATCTTGGTGGTGAACCTCAACAACAAAGGCAGCGACAAACCTTCGGCCAACCCGTCGGAGACGACGAGCGCCGCCACCTCAGGACCGGATAACTCCCTGCAGACCGCAACCGACTGCACGCCCAACGTGTCCGGCGGCAACAAACCGACCGGCGACACGGTCACCGCTGGCAAGCTCTCGTTCCCGGCCAGCGCGGCACCCGGCTGGGCGCCGTTCGTGGACGACCAGAATCCGAACCTGATCGAAGCGGTGGGCCTTGGCCAGGAGGTGCCCGGTGCCAGCCAGTGGATGATGCAGCTCGAGGTCGCCATCACCAACTTCGTGAGCAGTATGGACGTCAGCGCGCAGGCGTCGAAGCTGCTGGATTGCGTGTCCAGTGGTCCCGGTTACAACCAGGTTCAGCCCACGTTGGGTACCAAGAAGACGTCGTCGATCACGGTCGACGGGGTCAAGGCAGCCCGGGTGGACGCCGACATCACGATCGGCGACACCACCCGCGGAGTCAGGGGCGACTCGGTGACAATCATCGCTGTTGACACCAAGCCGGTCACCATCTTCTTGGGTGCGACAGCCATTGGCGATACTGCGTCGTTGACCACCCTGAACAACGTGATTGCGGCGCTGAAGGTCTCGAAGAAATAGCCAGCTAGTCAGGGTCGGCCGGCGTGCACACGCGCGTGGGTTCGGAGCGCCCGCGCAGCACCGTGGAATACTGCTCGGCCCAGCGCTTGCACTCGGTGTCGTCAGCGCGGTCGATGGCCGCAGCGGAGCAGAGGATCCTCCCCTCGGAGGTCTTGGCGAGGTCGGCCAGTCGCGCCGCCTCGTTGACGGCGTCACCAATCACTGTGTATTCATAACGGTTTTCGGCACCGATATTGCCCGCAAAGACTCGTCCCGCCGAAACCCCGACGCCGAAGTCGACCGGGAGCCGGCGTAGTTTCTCGCCCAACGCACGCGCAGTCGCCAAGGCAGACGACGCCGGTTCGTTCGTCCGCAGCGGCGCGCCGAAGACGGCCAGCGCGGCGTCACCCTCGAATTTGTTGATCAATCCCTGATATTCATCAACGGTGCCGACGACTATCCGGAAGAAATCGTTGAGAACTTCGGCAACCCTTTGGGGCGGAAGGCTTTCCGCCAACTGCGTCGAACCCACCAGATCGATATAGAGGACAGCCGCCTCCACCACGTCGCCGGACATCGAGACACCTTCCTCGAGGGCACGGTGGGCGACGTCGGCTCCGACATGTCGGCCGAACAAGTCACGTATCCGCTCGCGTTCCTCCAGGCCGGTGACCATTCGGTTGAATCCTGCTTGCAGGCGCCCGATTTCGGAACGTTCATAGACCCCGACGTAGGTATTCAGGTGGCCGTGCTCGACCTCGGCCATCGCGTCAACGACCTCGGCGATCGGATCGGCAATCGATCG
>JAVROZ010000659.1:0-2993 GCA_032162485.1 Mycobacterium sp. | reverse complement strand
ACAGTGACCTTCAACATAGTCGCGCGACGGCGCGAGCACATGCCCGGGGTCACTCTCTTTGGACAAGGTTGGGGCAATCCGGCGTGGCAAATGCGTAGCGAAGCGAAATATTATGGATCTGTGCGATGGCCAGACGGTCGGAGCGCGTGTTGTTACCCTGGAATTGTGCTGCTGCCCGGCTTTGAGAGCCTGGCGCGGACGCCGACGGCCGATCGGGGAGGACCGGGTTTGTGAGCTTTTTCACGTTGCCGCCAGAGATCAATTCGCTGCGCATGTTTCTCGGTGCGGGGAGTGGGCCGATGCTGCAGGCCTCGGCCGCCTGGAACGGGCTGGCCACCGAGTTGGGGACCGCGGCCCAATCGTTCGGGTCGGTGATCTCGAACCTGGCCGGACAGGCGTGGCAGGGCGCCGCTTCCGCGGCGATGGCAGCCGCGGCCGCGCCCTATGCAGGCTGGCTGGCCGCGGCGGCGGCGCAGTCTCAGAGCGCCGCCGGGCAGGCGATGGCGGTGGTCAGTGCCTTCGAAGCGGCCCAGGCGGCCACCGTCCATCCGGGTGCCGTGGACTCCAACCGCAACGCGTTCGTGAATTTGGTGATGAGCAACCTGTTCGGTCAGAACGCGCCGTTGATCGCGCTGGCCGAGAGCATTTATGAGGAGATGTGGGCCGCGGACGTGACCGCGATGGCCGGCTACTACTCCAGCGCCGCGGCTGCCGCCTCGCAGGTGGTGCCCTGGCAGAGTGTCTTGCAGAGCTTCCCGGCGCTGGCCGGTGGGATTGCCAGCGGTTTGAGCGGTGCTACCGGCTCGCATGCCAATAACGCCCCCGCAGGGGCCGGTAACGCGGCCGCGGGCGGTGGCCAGAGTGCGGCCGGCAACGAAGGCGCCGGGGCCGCGGGAGGCGGTGGCGGGGCCGGCGCCGGCGGCGTGGGAAGCGCCGACAGCGGGGCCGCGCCGGCGAGCTACACCGGCGGTGATGCGGGCAGCTACGCCAGCGGCGACACCGCTGGCGCCGCGGCTGCCAGCAGCGCACCAATCACCACCGCCAACACCGGCATGACCAGTGCCGGCGTCGGTGGCTTCGGCATGATGCCGATGCCGATGCCGATGGGCGGGGTCGCCCGTGCCGGTCTGCTCGGTGACAGTCCCTCGATACCGGTCCCCACCAAGTCTGAGAAGGACGAAGAGGCCGCTACCGAAGCGGAGGCGACCGAAGCCGCCGAAGGCGCCCAGTCTTCCGAGACACCCGAAGCCGAGGTGCCGACCATGACCGTGCTGCCCACTGCGGCGCCCGACATTGCGGCGCAGGCCGCCCCCGGCGAAGCAAGGCCCGCCGCACAGCCGGCTGCCTCCGGAATTCCGGTATCGGGTCTTCGAGCGGCGGCGTCGTCGCAGGCCAAGGATGGTTCGGAGGCGTCTGGCGAGCCGGCAGAGGCAGAGGAAGCAGCGGCCACGCTGCGGCCGCAGATCGCACCCGGGGAGTTTCACCCTCGGGCAATCGAAGAAGAAGAAGCTTCGAAGGTCCAGATCCGGGGCGCTTAGCCGGCTTCGCGCTTAGTCATTGCTAGTGCGCGGGAGCGCGCAACAAGCTGAGTACCGTGCGACCCAGCAGGATGGGATCCAGCGGATGCGGTACCGCCGCTTCGGCACGTGACCAGTTGGCCAGCCACGCATCGTCTGGACGACCGGTGAGCACCAAGATCGGTGGACACGTCGAGAGTTCATCCTTCAACTGCTTGGCGATCCCCATGCCTCCGGTCGGCGTCGCCTCCCCGTCGAGAATGGCCAGGTCGATGCCGCCTTCGTCCATCGTCCGGACCACCATCGGGCCGGTGGCGACCTCGACGTAGTTCAACTCGGGCAGATCGGGGTGCAGGCGCTTACCCAGAGCCTGCATCACCAGCTCGCGGGTCTGGACGTTGTCGCTGTAGACGAGGATCTGCAGGGGGCTGCTCGAGTCGGGCACGGTCCAGATGTTAATTCACGCGTTGGCGGCCGACCGCACGAAGACGACGTCCGCCGAAACCGTCACCGTGTCGGACATCACACCGAGCTTGTTCCAGCCCAGGTTGAACTGCGATCGGTCGAGCGTGCCCTTACCCGAAATCCGCACCGAACCGTCCTCGAGTTGGGCGACCGTCACCGGCAGCGAGACGGGTTCGGTCACGCCCTTGATGGTGAATTCGGTCTGCAGGTCGGCGGCTTTGCCGGTGCCCGGCCGCAGGGCGTTGGCGACGACGGTGATTTGCGGAAAGCGCTCGGCATCGAAGAAGTCGTCGCTGCGTAGGTGCTGGTCACGTCGGCCGATGCCGGTGTCCAGGGACGGCACCTGGATCTCGATCCGGCCCGAAACCGCGCCCTGATCGGTGAGCCGCCCATCGCCGCTGAACTCGGTGAACTTCCCTTTGACGGGCAGCACGCCCCACATGTTCTTGATCCGGAAGGTGATCGCCGAGCGATCCGGGACAAGAGCCCACGACCCGACGGTCTCGGGGTCGGTAAGCAGAGTTTCCAGCGTGGTCATCTTGGGTCTCTCACTGGTCGTTGGTGTGCGTTGACTTGTTACTGGTCGAGCAAGGATGCCATGCCGGCAGGGTCGAAATACTCGTCGATTCTGCTGATAAGACCTTCTTTGTCCAACTTGATCACGATACAAACCCGCAGCGCGATCGACTGGTCGGCGTGGCCGGTTGCGTGCAGCACATGCTGCTGGAGAAATCCCCGGTCGGCCCCGTTCTCGAATTCCTGTCGGTCGAGGATCTCGTAGCGCCGCTGCGCGGTGGTGGAAATGAACCACCCGATCACGCGCAGCGCGCGGGCCTTTTCGTCGTCGTGGCGGGCGCCGACCCGCCAGACCGTGATGTCGTCGCTCCACATCTGATCGACCGTCGCCTGATCGCCGTTCTCGATGGCGGTGAACAGCCGGTCGGCGACCTCGGCGATGGTCGGGGACATGTGCGGCCTCCTATTGCTTGTCGTATCCGGGGTGAGCAGCCG
>JAVROZ010000658.1:0-3488 GCA_032162485.1 Mycobacterium sp. | reverse complement strand
TCACCACCACCTGGGCGAGGACGAGCTGCTGTGGCCGAGACTGTCGACCCGGACCCGCTTCCACGCCGATCTCCTCGCGCGTATGGACAGTCAGCATCACGTCCTTGCGATGCTGCTCGAGCACGTCGCGACGGCGCTGCCCGCGTGGCGGCACCTGCCCGCCGCGCGCACCGGCGCGCCACTGACCGCGTTGCTGGAGCAGATTTCGCATGGGCTCGGCGAACACTTCGACGAGGAAGAAGCAAGGATTCTCCCGATCGTGGAAGGCGTGATCACCGCCGCCGAATACCGGGAGGTCGGGCAACGGGGACTGGTAGCGATACCCCTGACGCGCCGACTCGTCATGCTCGGCTATCTCCTCGAAGACACCACCCCGCGGGAACGCGCCGACTTCCTCGCCGCCGTCCCCGCGCCCGCGCGACTCGCCTACCGGCTCATCGGAGTACGCCAACACCGACGCGAGGCCAGCAGACTCCGCGGCCCACGGCGATATGTCTAGACCGCACAAAAGTTGCCAGTCGACCCCGACCTGTCTCACCCGTTGCGGCCGACTGCCGTGCCCCATCCATCCGTTCTATAGAAAGCGAAAATTGTGAAGTTTCTTGTCCTTGGAGCAACCGGCCGTACCGGTGTCCACTTCGTCAAAAAGGCACTCGACCAGGGCCACCAGGTCACTGCTCTCGTTCGGCGGCCGGACGCCACCGTTGACCCGCGCGCTCAAATCGTCAGTGGCGATGTCACCGACGCCGCAGCCATCGCCACGGCAGCCCGAGGGCACGACTCGGTCATCAGCACGCTCGGAGTGACAAGCGTCCGCGAAACCCCGGCGCTGATCACGGACACAGTCCGCGCCGTCATCGCGTCCGCAAAAACGTCGGGTGTCGACCGGTTCGTCATCGTATCCGCGTTCGGCGTCGGCGACTCCCTGGCCAAGGCGTCGTTCCTCGCCGGCCTAATATTTCGCACGGCGTTGCGCAAAAAATATGAGGACAAAGCCGCGTCCGAAGTGCTTTTGAAAGCCAGCGACTTGAAATGGACCCTCGAATACCCTGGCGCCTTAAACGACCGGGCTGGCGGCGGCTACACCGCGATCGCGCTCGCGGATGTAAGGAAACTACCGATCCTCCCCTCAACCTCTCGCGAGAACGTCGCCGACTTCCTCCTCCGCTCCGCAGTAGAAAACACCTTCATCCGTCAGACCGTCGTCGTCACCAACGCCAAGTAGGGCTCCAGCATGGCTTTGATCGCGAAATGGATCCGCAAGAAACTAATCAAGATCATGAGATCGCCAGAGGCCACGGATACTCATTGGTGAACTCGAAGACCCGGCTCGACAAAAGGGTGGCAGGCAAGCGCGGTCTCTGTGACATGGATTTGTTGAGGCGAAAGCAATTCCGGTGATTGACTATGCACTCGCTTCGGTCGAGTTGCTCAATCGAGGCGGCTCGCGACGTAGCGCGAGTAGGTGGAGGCCGATGCTCGGGCGTGAGCTTCCAGCGTCTGTGGGCTATAGCCCAGGGTTTCGGCCAGGATGGCGATCGGTGCGGTTTGCGTGAGTTCGTTGTGTGTGCCACGAATGCAATTCGTCACTGTGACGAATTGATCGCGATCTAGGCGGAGGGAAGTAGGGGCGGCAACGGTCGTACGACGACCTCGGCGTACTGACAACAGATGTGCCACCTGGCCGGGGCGTCTAGACAGCCACACGGCACGCTGAGCAGCGCCGATAGGCCAATCATCATGTGGTGCGAGCACATTCATTAGATGCAACTCGCAATTGTTTTGTGCCGATAAGCGACATTATGTCAAGTTGAAAAGGCCGCGCCGTGGTCGGAGGAAACGACCCCCCGTGCCTAGATTTGCCGGCCCCGCAGTGGCCACTCGCCCACCTCAGGATCCGGCTTCACCGTTTCTCGATATCGGTGAGAAGTTCCCAGGGCTGCATGCCGAGGAGACCCGCAAGGTGCCCTTGCATCCGGACGCCAGCTGGCAGCGGGCGCCACCATATGGTCACCTCGGCGATCTTGCCGTCCGCGTCGAGCAGGATGTAGTCCATCCCGTTGACCACGGTGTCGTCGACCTCCAGCCGGAAGTACGCGGCGTGGTGCGTCTCGCCGCTGAGGACTTGCTTATATGTGAGGTCGGCCGCCACCGCGCCGACCGTCCGCATGGCTTCCAGGACTGCATCGCGGCCGGCGAGTGGCTCATCGCTGAGCGGGCCGTACATCACCACATCCTCGGCGAGGATGCCGGAGAGAGCCTCTTTGTCTGCGCCGCCGTGCATGCAGTCGACGAAGAACTCCACGGTGTCGCGGTGCGGGGCGAACGTGGTCATGGTTCCTCCTTGCGCTGGTGCCGCGGTCCGAGGCGCGGTGTTGGTGCCGCATACATGCGGTTGTCGCTAACTAGATCGCGGTGGTGCCGCCGTCGACCACCAGCTCCATGCCATTGACATAGCTCGAGTCGTCGGAGGCGAGGAACAATGCGGCCGACGCGATCTCCTCAGGGCGGCCCATCTCTCGCCGCGGGATCACGGACTCGAACTGCGCCTTCTGCTCCTCGGTCATCACCTTCGCCAACATCGGCGAGCCGACCTGGCCGGGGGTCAGCACGTTCACCCGGATCTTCCTGTCCCTCAACTCCGACACCCATACTCGTGCGTAGGCGGGCAGTACGGCCTTGCTTCCCGCGTACACACTCCAATCGGGGTAGCCCCGCAGCGAGGCGTTTGACCCGGTCATGAAGATCGAGCCGCCATCGTTGCACAGCGGCAGCGCCTTCTGGACCGTGAACAGCGTGCCGCGCGCGTTCAACCAGAAGGCGTCATGGAAGTCCTCCTCGGTGATATCGCCGAGCCTGCCCTGCTTGCCCACCCCGGCGCTTGCCCACAACACGTCAATCGCGCCCTTTTCCTGTTTGACCGCGTCGAACAAACGGTCCAGATCGTCGAGGTCGGCCGAATCGCCCTGCACGCCGGTCGCGTTCCGCCCGATCAAGTCGACGGCCTGGTCCAGCGCGTCCTTCCGTCGGCCCGAGATGAAGACGTGAGCTCCTTCGTCAACGAACAACTTGGCACCGGCCAGCGCCATGCCACTTGTCGCGCCGGTGATCACCGCGACCTTGCCATCGAGCTTTCCCATGATCGCTCCATTCATAGATTGTGCCGATGTTATGTACACCGAGCTGTGTTCTTAGCGTAGCGGACGATCGTGTCGACTTCAAGCTATGCACACCGATCCGTACCGACTGGGCTAAGCTGGGTGTATGACGGAGTTCGAGAAGGGGCCGCGAGGCCTGCGCCGCGGCAGGGGTGCACGAGAGCGCATCCTCAGCGCTTCACGAGAGCTGTTCCGCGATCAAGGCATCAACGGCACCGGCATGGACCAGCTCTGCGCGGTGGCCCAGGTATCCAAGCGCACGTTTTATCAGCACTTCACCGGCAAGGACGAACTGATCGCCGAACACCTACGCCGATTCGATCCGGACCT
>JAVROZ010000657.1:0-4904 GCA_032162485.1 Mycobacterium sp. | reverse complement strand
CGACCTGTCGCGCCCACCATTGACGGCCGTTCTCGGCGGCGAAATGGGCATTGCGATAGGCGGTTTGGCCCGCGCCTAAATGGCCCGGGGCAGACCACTTACAGATAGTGAAATTGCCGCAGCCAGCTGGCATTAACCTCAGTTAGGCTTAGTAAACATGACGTCCGGTGACACTCAGTCGGCATGGACTGCCCGGCGGCGCCGGGCTCCGAGCGGCTGCTGCGGGCCAGTCCGACGATGCAACGTAGGCACCCACCCGGCAATTCTGGTCGATGCGACCGGGCTGCCGTTGGCAGGAGAGTAGGCGATGGGCATTCCGAGACCGACGGGCGAATACGCCGGTCAGATGCTTGAACCGGGCGGTTGGCCGGAGGCCGATGAGGACACGTTCTACGACCGGGCGCAGGAGTACGGCCAGGTGCTGCGCAAAGTTGCCGACGTCATGGACGCCACCCGCCACCAGCGGGTTGAGGTGTTCGACGGAGGTGTCTGGTCGGGCGGTGCCGCCAATGCCGCCGATGGGGCGCTCGGCGCAAATCTGAACGAGATGAGCACACTGCAGGATTATCTCGCCACCGTCATTACCTGGCATCGGCATATCGGCAGTTTGATCGTGGAAGCCAAGTCGGAAATCGGCAATAACGTGGACGGTGCTCAGCGGGAAATAATGATCCTGGAGAATGACACCGAGTTGGACGCCGAGGAACGACAAACCGCGATTAATTCGCTGGTGCGCGCGACGCATCAGGCCAATGCGAGTTTGGTCACCGAAACCGCCGAGCAGGTGCGGGCGTCAAAGGATTGGAAACCGCCGCACAACG
This sequence comes from Mycobacterium sp., assembly GCA_032162485.1. Taxonomy (GTDB): domain Bacteria; phylum Actinomycetota; class Actinomycetes; order Mycobacteriales; family Mycobacteriaceae; genus Mycobacterium. The sequence goes on along the minus strand of JAVROZ010000657.1, from coordinate 4,083 downwards.
CGCTCGAGGATCTGCTGCACCAGGTGACACCACCAGCGCCCGAGGTTCCGACCCTGGTCGTTCCGACACCGAATACGCCCACCCCGGCTGTTCCCGCCCCGACACCGTTCGAGCCCATCCCGGCCAACCCGTACCACCCGGTCGGCCCCGGTACCCCAATGACCCCGGTGACTCCGAACCCGTTCGACCCGGCGAATCCGAACCCGGTCACCCCGATCACCCCCCTTCCGCCGTCCATACCGGTGGACCCGACGACACCCATTACCCCGGTCCCGCCTTTACCTCCGGTGATGCCGGTGACTCCGGTCAACCCGCCAAAGCCGGGCACGCCGGTCACCCCGGCGAATCCGGCGAACCCGGCGCCAACCCCGGCACCGTCACCGGTCAACCCGGCCCCGGTGAACCCGACACCAGGTCCCGGCCCGGGCCCCACACCCGTCGGACCGCTGCCGGGGGATCCCGGCACGTCGCCGACCCCGGGTGCCCCGGGGAGCGAACCGGTGCATGTGAAACCTGCTGCGGCAGTGGATGTGCCGGTGCACACCGGTCAACCGTCGGGTCCGTCGGGACCCTCCCATCGTGCGGACGACGGTTCTCCCGCGATGACGCCCGCGGCAGCCACCGGTATTCCGGCGCCCGCTCGCGGCTCCTCAGCCGGGTTGGGCGCAACCGCCGCGGCCGCTGGCGCGAGTCAGTCCACCGGGGCGGCCGCCGCGCCCAGCGCCGGGTCGCGTGCCGCGGGCGGACGGGCGCCGTTGGGTGGGGCCGGCAAAGCTCCGGCGACGGCAAAGACCCGGCCCGCTTCCGCTCGCACCGCACCTGCGGCGCGTCCCGCTGCGCCGGACCGCGACGACGCCCAGAAGGACAAAGCCCAACCGGCGGACGACGTCACGGCGTTGCCGTCGATTCCGGTATCCGCGGCTCGGGCCGCTCGCGACGCCGTCGCATCAGCCTCCGGTGCCGGGGGTGCCAAGAAGGACCCGCTGCGGTTGGCTCGACGGATCGCGGCCGCCCTGAACGCACGCGACAGCGGCGGCGAGCACGACTACGGCTTCTTCTGGATCACCGGCGTCACCACCGAGGGCGAGATCGTGGTCGCCAACAGCTACGGACTCGCGTACATCCCCGACGGCGTCGAACTTCCCGCCAAGGTGTACCTGGCTAGTGCAGATCGCAATGTTCCGATTGACGAGAGGGCCCGAAGCGCCACCTACCCGGTGATCGCGGTTCAGACCTGGGCCGCCTACCACGACCTCAAGCTCAGGGCGGTGATCGGCACCGCGGAGCAGTTGGCGAACTCCGACCCCGGGGTCACGAAGGTCATTCTGGAGGATGACGACATCCCCGAGAGCGGCAAGATGATCGGCCGGCCTCGGCTCGAAGTGGTCGACACCGCGGCGACTGCCCAGCTGCAAGATACCGACGATCTGCATCTGGTGGACCTGCTGCCGCCGGCTCCGGCGGACGCCAACGCTCCCGACGACGAACGGCCCATGTTGTGGTTCGACGTGATGAAGCCGATGACCAGCAGCGCTGCCGGCCGCGAGGTTGCACACCTGCGGGCATTCCACGCCTACGCCGCCCACAGCCAGGAGCTCGCGCTGCACCAGGCCTACGGTGCGGCCGACCCGGAAGCACAACGCCCGGCGGTCGAGGATTTCATGTACTGGCGGTGTATCGCCGGGTTGCTGGAGAGCGCGCTAACCACGACGCCTTGAGGCTGGACAATTGCTGCGATTGTGGTTCCCGCACGCGGGTAAAATTTGCTAATGGAAAACGAACGGAAGGGATGCTGCGATGGCTGAACCGCTAGCCGTCGATCCGGCCCGCCTGATTGCTGCCGCGAGCAAACTCACCGAGCTCGCTTTCCCGACGCCGCCGTCGCCGATCGCGGTCACTGGAGCGGACCCGGTGTCGGCAGCAATCAGCGAGACCATGCCTGGCATCGAATCGCTCGTGAGTGACGGGATGCCCGGCGTCACCGCCGCATTGAAGCGGACGGCGACCAGCATGGGTGCCGCGGCCGATGTCTACGCCAAGGCCGATCAGTCTCTGGGCCAGGCCCTGTCGCAGTTCGGGTTCGACGCGGACGGCCAGTCGCTGGGTGCCGGTGCGCTGGGAGCCCTGACAAGTCAGTCCTCGCAGCTGTTGGGCGCGGGCTCGGCCGCAGCGATGCTGGGCGCACCGGTGGCCGCGGCGCAACAAGTGCTGGGTGCCGCCGCGTCGGGCGCGGTGGGCCAGGTCGGTGCGGTCGGCGCGCAGGCCGCAGCACTGTCGCCCCAGGTCGCCGCGACGATTCCGCAGTTGGTTCAACTGGCACCGGTGGCGCAACAGATGGCGCCGATGGGTCAGCAGGTCGGCCAGAGCGTGCAACAAGCCGCGTCACAGGGTGGGCAGAGCGGCGGCGGCGCCCCGGCCCAACTCGCCAGCGACACCAAACCGGCTGACGAAGACAAGAACGACGACGAGGACAAGGATGAGGCCGAGGGCACGGACGGTGCCGCGGCGGGCAAGGCCACGCTGGTGGGCGCCCCGGTCGAGGCCGCTAGTGGCGGCAAGCCCCCGGCGGGTTCGGTCGCAGCTCCGATCTAGAAGCGCAGATTGCGCACCATGTCGTAGACGCCGGTGATCCACAGCAGCAGCGGAATGATCGACGCGACCACCGCTCCGTCGAATAGTTCGGTGATCCTCTTCATCACCGGTGACAGGCGGCGAATCGGGGCCATGGCGCCGATGATCACCAGTGCAACCACCACCAGTACCAGGTAGCCGGCCAGTAACAGCCACGCCCACTGCGGATACCAGAGGCTGAGCCGCACGGTCAGACCGGTCGGAATCGCAGCGGCGGCCGCCAGCAACGCCCATGCGCACCACGGATCGGCGTAGAGCCTCGAACGGAACGCGCACAACACGGTCAGCAGCGCGGCAACCACCAAACTGTGGATGAAGAAGTGTCCGTGGACCACCACCGCAACGGCGCCGGTTGCCAGAATCAAGGCACCCGACATCACGTACCCGACCAGCAGTTGCTTGGCCAGCTTGCTGCGTTCGGTCAGCCGGGCCGCCGATGCCGGCACCGACGCGATGATGGCCCGCCAGGTGGGCGTCTCTTCGTTGGTGGCGTCCTCGGCGGTCACCGGATCGAGCAGTTCCTCGTTGTCCACCGTCTCACCTGGAACCGGAATCGGCGGCAGCGCGATGCGGGCGACTGCGACCGTGAGTTTCGCAGCATTGGTCACGACGAACAGCCCGAATGCGATCGCACCGGCCGGCACCCACTGTTGGTAACCGTAGCCAGTGGCGATCGCGGCACCGATCAACGCGATCATCGTGATGACGACGAACGAGGCCACCTCGTGACGCCGCCGCGGGCCGCCGCGGGTCATCAGCGTAAGGAACAGCACAGCCGTAGCCGCGGCGGCAAGCGCAGGCGCCCCGAGCGAGCTCACTCCGCGCGGCAGCGGGACGGCGATGGCCGCCGCTGCCGCGATCGGGGGGTACGCCGCAAGCAGCAGGCATTCGGAGAGTTCCACCTTGTTGTAGAACCTCTTGGCCACCAGCGAGGCGACCAGTACCAGGACCCCCACCACCGCTATCGCCACCGGCCAGTACCAGTGGCGGCCGGTTGTCCACCACGCCCGCAGTGCGATGGCGGTGAGGGGCAGTGTCAGAACCGGGATGGCAATGGCGATGAATCGGTCGACCGCCGACCGGTCGAATTCCGGGGATTCATCGAGCACCGCGATTGCGTCGATGACGTCCTCGACCAGTGGCCGGTATCGCTCCGTGCGGCTCGCCGACACCAGGGTGAGCAATGATCCGTCGACGACGCCCGCCTCGTCGAGCGACTGCTCCAGTTTGAGGGGCGGGGATCCGGGCCGCGCGAAGGTCCACACGCCCTGGGCGGCGAAGTCGAAACCGGCCAAGACGTCGGCCGGGGTGTCTTCCAGCAGATCGGCCAGCACCGCGACGGTCTCGTCGATGTAGGTAGCCATCGGCGTTGCCGCTGGCAGCACCAGGTCGGTCATCCGTTTGCCGGTCAGGACCGTCACCCGCGTAGTGGCGGGTCTGGCGGGGGGTTTA
>JAVROZ010000656.1:0-6452 GCA_032162485.1 Mycobacterium sp. | reverse complement strand
ACAATTCCGTCATCGCTTACCCCCAGCCCCGGCCACCAGACTTTACTGATGGAAGTGAGACGTCAGCGTAATGCCCGCGGCCGATCACGTCTAACTTTTTGCGGGACTGCGAGTTATTGAATTCGGTCTAATAACAAGGCTTTCCGGCCGCAGTCATATTTAGTTCCTAGGAAACGGGATTGCCGACGGCATTAATCAGTTGTACGAGGTTGTCAGAAGCTGAGACTCTGCAAGTCCTGAACAATCTCGGCCGCCGCTTCCACGACCGCGATGAATTCGATCATTCCGCCCAGCGCCGCCAAACCGGCGGTGGCTGCGAGCGGAAGCTCGATCGCATCGACGAGGTTGCCCGCAGCGAGCTGGCTCAAGAACAGGGTTGCGTCATAGGCCGGCAGGGTGGTCGCGAAGGCAGTGGCCAGATCTGCCGTCGGAAGCAACACCGAGTAACCGGTGGAGACAACCGATGCCAGCGTATTGGCGATGTTGACCGGTGTCGCGGGCACTGAGGCCGGCGGCGCAGGCGCATACTGCTGGATCAACGCCGGGAAGGCGGGCGGCGCGATCACGGGCGCTGAGGTGAGCGCGGTCGGCGTCACTGCCAGGAAGTCGTTGACACCCTGCTGAGTTCCGGCGACAAGAGCGTTGACGATGACGTCCGGGGGGACGCCCGGGAAGAGTCCGAACGGGGTGGGCACATTGGCGGGACTGGTCGAGTAGCCGAAGTTCGGGTCGCCGTAGCCGAGGTTGACGAAGACTTTCAAATTCGGTTGCACCAGGGCGGCAATGGGTTCGCCGATGACGGGGATGGCCCGCACCGGGTCCAGCAGCGGCAGATCGGGGTGGGGGATCAAGTAGTACTTGTTGTTCGTCGCGCCCTCCGTCGGCAACAGCGTGGCCGACGCAATCTGGGTGGGCGTGAGATCCGCATAGGTGGTGTGGACCGTGAGGATGCCGAAAACGGCATTGAGGTCGGAGACGATATTGAGGGGGTAGCGCGGGAAGTCGGCGAAGCCGTCGTATTCGAGCGTGTACGTGGTGGTCTGATAAGGACCGTCCGGGGTGGCCCCGTAGAACGGCAGGCCGATGGTCGAAATGTTCAGCCCGGGTATGCGCGCCAGGATGCCGCCGTTGGGATTCATCTCATTGCCGGTGAGGATGAAATTGAGCAGGCTCGGGTCCGGCATGTTCGGTCCCAGGGAAATGTAATGCTGCATCAACAGCGAAGAGATGATGGCGCTCTGCGAGTAGCCGAACACGGTGACGTGGTTTCCGGCGGCGAGTTGATCCCCGACAGCGGTGTTCAGAATCTGCAGACCCTGCTGCACCGATGTTGCCAGGGGCAGGGATCGGACACCGGTTATCGGATACAGCTGCTCGGGTGTGACGAGGGGCGCAATGGCGCTGGAAGGAAAGGAAGGAAGAAAAAGGTCCGTGATGGCGGTGACGTAAGTGGGCGTGGGTATCGGCATTCCGGTGCCGCCCATGATGATCGCGGTGTTAAGGCCCGACGTAGGCCCCGGTATCGGCGTGACGAGTCCAGCCGTCGCGCCCTGCACCAAAGCGGCCGTATTGATCGATTCGGCGTTGGCGTAATACTCGACGGTGGTGGTCAGGCGCTGGACGAGGCCCTCGTACAATCCGCCGAATTGCGAGCTGATCGTCTGGAACTCCAGGCCGAACCCGCCGAATAGGTTGGCGATCGCCGCCGACACTTCGTCGGCTGCGGCCGACATGATGCCGGTCGTCGGCGCGGCTGCGGCCACGGCGGCTGCATCGATGACCGAACCGATCCCTGTCAGCTCCGTCGCCGCCGCCGTCAACCCAGGCGGCTGCGCGACTACGTACGACAAATCCAACCCTCCCAGCTCTGTTCGCTTGAGGGTAGGGCGATTCCGCCATGCTGTCTGGGCTTTGCACCCAGCTCACTGGGAGCTCAGCTCAGCAGTGCGCCCCGCAGTCGGTCCACGTCGTCCGCACTGATCCCCGCATCGCGAAGGTAGCCGTCCAGTGATCCGTAGGACTCGTCGATCGTCTGCCACGCCGACCCGAGGTATTCGGCCCGGACGCCCAGAACGCCGTCGGACAGCCGTGCCCTGGTGAAGGTCTCCACCTCGGGAGTCAGTTCGACGTCGGCGCGTTGCTGGATCATTTCGGTGATCCGGCTGCGCAGTTGGGGTACCGCGTCATTGCTGCGCAGGTAGTCCGCGATGATCGCATCGCGGTCCACGCCCACCGCTTCCAGAACCGTCGCGACCACGAAACCCGTGCGGTCCTTGCCGGCGAAACAATGCGTGAGCACCGGGCGCCCGCCACCCAACAGGGTGAAGACGCGGTGCACCGCGCGTTGGGCCCCGTTGCGCGTAGGGAATTCGCGATATTCCTCGGTCATGTACTGGACGGCCTTGGCTTCGATCGCTTCGTCTGATTCGGCCGATTCACCGTCGGTCAGCAGTCGTTTGAACGCGGTTTCGTGCGGGGCATCGTCTTGCGCCTCGACTTGGTCGTCGGCGAGGTCGGGAAAAGGCAACAGGTGGACTTCGACGCCGTCGGGAACCTGGCCCGGACCGCGCCGGTTGACCTCGCGGGTCGAACGCAGGTCGGCGACATCGGTGATCCCCAGCCGACGCAGCGTCGTGCGACCTTGTTCATCGAGGCTGCTCAGTTCGCTCGACCGGTACAGCCGCCCCGGACGAAGGCCTGCCGTGGCGCTCGCGACGTCGCGAAAGTTCCAGGCGCCGGGCAGTTCCCGAGGTTCCTCAGCCATGGTTGGTAACCGCCGCGGCGAGCGCGGACTGCTCGCCGCCCAGCTCGGTGCGCGCGACGGTACGCATGTGCACCTCGTCGGGGCCGTCGAAAATGCGCATCGCGCGGTGCCAGCCGTACAGCCGGGCCAGCGGTGTGTCGTCGCAGATACCCGCGGCGCCGTGCACCTGGATGGCTCGGTCGATCACGTCGCAGGCGACCTGCGGGGCCACCGCTTTGATCTGCGATACCAGCAGATGGGCGGCTTTGTTGCCATGCTGGTCGATTGTCCACGCCGCTTGCTCGCAGAGCAGCCTGGCCTGATCAATCTCGTTGCGGGACTTGGCAACTGCCTGTTGTACCAGACCCTGCTCGGCTAGCGGCCGACCGAACGCGATCCGGTTGCGGGCCCGATCCACCATCAGCGCCAGCGCCCGTTCGGCCCCACCGAGGGCACGCATGCAGTGGTGGATTCGTCCCGGTCCCAGCCGCGCCTGGGCTATCGCGAAGCCGGAACCCTCCTCGCCGAGCAGGTTCGTGGTCGGTACCCGGACATTTTCAAAAGTGATCTCGCAGTGGCCATGCTGGTCCTGCCAGCCGAACACTCCGGTAGAACGGACGACGGTCACACCGGGGGTGTCCATCGGCACCAGGACCATCGACTGCTGCTGGTGGCTGGCCGCATCGGGATTCGTTCGGCCCATCACGATCAGGATCTTGCAACGCGGGTCGGCCGCGCCCGATGTCCACCATTTGCGGCCGTTGATCACGTAGTCGGCGCCATCACGCACGATCGAGGTCTGGATGTTGCGGGCGTCGCTGCTGGCCACCGCGGGCTCCGTCATCGAGAAGGCGCTCCGAATCTCGCCGTTCAGCAACGGTTCCAACCAGTCCTTGCGCTGCTGCTCGGTGGCGAACAGGTGCAGGGTCTCCATGTTGCCGGTGTCCGGCGCCGCGCAGTTGAGCGCTTCGGGAGCGATCTCCAGGCTCCAGCCGGTCAACTCCGCCAGCGGCGCGTACTCGAGGTTGCTCAGCCCGGATTCGGCCGGCAGGAACAGGTTCCACAGGTTGCGCTCTTTGGCTTTGACCTTCAGTTCCTCGATTACCGGCGGCGCTGTGTGGTCACCCGGACCCGCCTCGTGGCGGTACTTGTCGTAGTCGGCCTCCGCCGGAAAGACGTGCTCCGTCATGAAGTCGGTCAATCGCTTGTGGTAGTCGCTGGCTTTGGCCGACATCGCGAAGTCCATGTCCGTCACGATAGGACACCCGCCCGGACGCGCGACGGGCGCTGTCATCGAGACACTCACGCGACACTGACGCGACACTCGCGCCACGCCACGCGAGTCTTCAGAGGCGCACGATGGACGTCATGACCGAGATGTCCGAGTCCAAGGCGCCCTTTCCGCCGTTCACCGCCGAAACCGCGATATTGAAAGTTCAGGCCGCAGAAGACGCATGGAACACCTGTGACCCGGAGCGGGTCAGCCTGGCCTACACCGTCGACTCGGACTGGCGAAACCGCGACGAGCACATCGTCGGCCGGGCGGAGATCGTCGCGTTCCTCACTCGCAAGTGGCAGCAAGAACTCGATTACTCGCTGCGCAAGGGCTTGTGGAGTTTTCACGAGAACCGCATTGCGGTGCGGTTTCAGTACGAATGCCACAACCGCGCCGGTCAGTGGTTCCGCAGCTACGGCAACGAATTGTGGGAGTTCACTTCCGAAGGGCTGATGGCGCGGCGCGAAGCCAGCATCAACGACGTTCCGATCACCGAATCCGAGCGGCGCTTATTCGGTCCGCGCCCCCGCAGCGAGCACGGCGTGACGTTTCCGCTCTGGTGAGCCCGTCGGGCAATCAAGCCTTAAACGGGCGGGTAGGCGGGCGGCGGGTATCCGTTGCCGGATTCGACACCGCGCAAACCCCAGGTGAGGTAGCCGAAGAAAAACTCGATCTCGTCGCTTCCGTCGTAGTCAGGAACCGGGTCCATTACTCCGCCTCTTCCTCTAGATCGACACGCGACTGGGTCCGTTATCGGAGTCTAGTCCCATCCGCGTCGGGGCAACAGGCACGGCTTTGCCTAAACTGAACAACCAGTTGATTGATCCGGCAGCGACGATAGTGAGTACCGATGGCATCCGAGAGTGGCCTTTCACGCCGTGAGGAGTTGCTGGCGGTCGCCACCAAGTTGTTTGCGGCCCGCGGCTATCACGGCACGCGGATGGACGATGTCGCCGACGTGATCGGGCTGAACAAGGCGACGGTCTATCACTACTACGCCAGCAAGGCGCTGATACTTTTCGACATCTACCGGCAAGCCGCCGAGGGCACCCTGGCCGCCGTGCACGACGACCCGTCCTGGACGGCCCGCGAGGCGCTTTACCAGTACACCGTGCGGTTGCTGACGGGCATCGCCGGCGATCCCGAGCGGGCAGCCGTGTACTTCCAGGAGCAGCCCTACATCACCGAGTGGTTCACCGCCGAACAGGTCGCCGAGGTGCGCGAGAAAGAAGCGCAGGTTTACCAGCACGTACATGGCCTGATCGACCGCGGGATCGCCAGCGGCGAGTTCTACGAGTGCGACTCCCATGTGTTGGCGCTGGGTTATATCGGGATGACGTTGGGTAGCTACCGCTGGTTGCGGCCGAGCGGACGGCGCTCGGCCAAGGAGATCGCCGCCGAGTTCAGCACCGCGCTGCTGCGCGGTTTGATTCGCGACGAGGCGATCCGCACCACGGCCCCGCTGGGGCCCTGACCTTCCGCCGACCTAATTGAAGATCGGCGGAATGACGTGCAGCGCGTCGCCAAGGACGCCGGTGAGCGTGGACAGCACTGTTACCGGCGGTTGGCTGATAGCTGGGCCGAAGTAGAAGTTCAGCCCGGGGTTGATCGATGGAACCCAGGGATAGGCGTCCGGGAAGTATTCGGGTCCCCAGAAGCCGGCCTCTACGCCGATCTCCACCCCAGCGCCGTAGGGTCCCATCCACAGGCTTTGCGCAAAGGAATAGGCAACGTTTAGCGGATTGGGGATATTGATCAGGCCGGCCGGTGTCGGCAGATCCGCGTAGCCGTAGTCGGAATAGCCCAAGTCGACCATCACTCGCAGTGCCGGTTGAAAGATGTCGGCGATCGGCGGTCCGGCGTAGGGGATGTCGCGAATCGGCTGCAGCAGCGGCAGGTCCTGCGTCAGGAACATGAAGTACTTGGTGTTACCCGCGTATCCGGGCGACGTCGGCAACTGGATCGCGTCGGTGGCCGACAACGTCGGGTAGCTGCCGTGCACGTAGAAGTAGCCCATCAGGGCGTTGACGTCGGCCAGGATGTTGGTCGGGTATTGGGGGGCGTGGGCGACGCCGTCGTACTGGGCGGTGTAGACGGACGTCGCGTAGGGGTTGTTCGCCGGCAGCGCGCCGTTGAACAGCACGTCCAGGCCCGGGATGTAGAAGCCGGGGAAGCGCGCCAGCAGGCCGCCGTTGGGATTGTTGCCGGACGCGGCCAGGATGAAGGCCAGCCTGTCGGTATTAGGCGAGCCTGCCGCCATCAGGTTCACGATCTCGTTGTTGACGATTGACGCGCTCTGCGAGTAGCCGAATGCCACCACATGGTTGTTCGCAATTGCCAATTGCTGAGTGATCGCGTCATTCAGCAGGGTCACGCCCTTGGCCACGGATTGGGTGTACGTCATGTTGCCCAGGTTGCCGGTGACGGGCCAGA
>JAVROZ010000655.1:0-3704 GCA_032162485.1 Mycobacterium sp. | reverse complement strand
CCTGACCAACGACGCAGGGACTGGCGTCGCCGATATGCCGTTCGACCTGATCAGGGGCCGGATATACGTCTGCCGTCAGTGTGTCCTTTACTGTCTCGACACCTGAAATCGGCAAACTACAAGCGTGTCTGGAAAACTGATTGTCTCGGTCTCGGGGATCGGCGAGCGCACCCTGGCCGACGTCAATGACTTCTGCGCGCAGATGGATGCCCGTTCGGTCCCGGTGTCGTTACTGGTGGCACCCCGTCTGGGCGATGGCTATCGGCTCGACCGCGATCCGCACACCGTTGACTGGCTGACCGGCCGGCGCTCCGGCGGCGACGCGATCGTGCTGCACGGCTACGACGAAGCGGCCACCAAGAAGCGGCGTGGCGAATTCGCGACACTGCACGCTCACGAGGCCAACCTGCGCCTGACGGCCGCCGATCGGGTGCTCGAGCATCTTGATCTGCGCACCCGGCTGTTCGCGGCGCCGGGCTGGCTCGTTTCCCCCGGCGTGGTCAAGGCACTCCCGAACAAGGGGTTCCGGCTCGTTGCTGACGCATATGGAATGACCGACCTGGTCCGCCACACCACAGTGCGGGCCCGGGTACTGGGTATCGGCGAAGGGTATCTGGCCGAGCCGTGGTGGTGCCGGATGGTGGTGATGTCCGCCGAGCGTATCGCCCGGCGCCAAGGTGTGGTCCGGATCGCGGTCGCCGCTCGTCACCTGCGCAAACCCGGGCCCCTTCAAGCCATGCTGGATGCCGTCGACCTGGCTCTGATGCAGGAATGCGCACCCATCGTGTACCGCTGGCGGTCCGATAATGCGGTGCTCGACGCCGCTTGATGCTCGCGACTGCCCACCGGATCGGTGGCACTAACGTGTATCGACATGAGCGATGCAAGTTTCGGTTCGGACGAGTTCACAGCTGATGCGATCATCGTCGGAGCCGGACTGGCGGGGTTGGTTGCGGCATGCGAATTGATTGACCGGGGTCTGCGGGTGCTCATCGTCGACCAGGAAAACAGCGCCAATCTCGGTGGGCAAGCCTTCTGGTCGTTCGGCGGCCTGTTCTTCGTGGACAGTCCCGAGCAGCGTCGATTAGGGGTTCGCGACAGCCACGAACTCGCGCTGCAGGATTGGTTGGGGACGGCGGCGTTCGACCGGCCGGAGGACTACTGGCCCGAACAATGGGCGCACGCCTATGTCGACTTCGCGGCGGGGGAGAAGCGGAGTTGGCTGCGGGCCCGCGGCCTGAAGATTTTTCCACTGGTGGGTTGGGCCGAGCGTGGCGGTTACGACGCTCAGGGACACGGTAATTCGGTGCCGCGGTTTCACATCACCTGGGGAACCGGACCCGCGCTGGTCGAAATCTTCGCTCGCCAACTGCGTAACCGGCCGAACGTGCGGTTCGCTTATCGCCACCAGGTCGACAGGTTGATCGTCGAGAGCGACGCAGTGACCGGAGTCAGGGGCACCGTACTGGAGCCATCAGATGAACCGCGAGGTGTGCCCTCATCGCGAAAAGCGGTAGGAAAGTTCGAGTTTCGTGCGTCAGCGGTGATCGTGACCAGCGGCGGCATCGGCGCCAACCACGATCTGGTGCGCAAGAATTGGCCGCGGCGGATGGGTCGCGCCCCCAAGCAGTTGCTCAGCGGGGTGCCCGCCCACGTTGACGGCAGGATGATCGGCATCGCGCAGAAGGCCGGCGCGCGGGTGATCAACCCAGACCGGATGTGGCATTACACAGAGGGCATCACCAACTACGACCCCATCTGGCCGCGCCACGGAATCCGGATCATCCCGGGTCCCTCGTCGCTGTGGCTGGACGGAGCGGGTAACCGGTTGCCGGTTCCGCTCTATCCCGGTTTCGACACGTTAGGAACCTTGGAATACATTGCTCAGACGGGTTATGACTACACCTGGTTTGTGTTGAACAGCAAAATCATTGAAAAGGAATTCGCGTTATCCGGTCAGGAGCAGAACCCCGACCTGACCGGGCAGAGCATTCGTCAGCTGTTGGCCTCGCGGGCGCGGTCGGGGCCGCCGGGGCCGGTGCAGGCCTTCATCGACCGGGGTGTGGACTTCGTCACCGCGGATTCGTTGCCCGAGCTTGTGGACGCCATGAACGAACTTCCCGATGTGGTGCCGTTGGACTACGAGACGGTGCAGGTCGCGGTGACCTCGCGCGATCGCGAGGTGGTCAATAAGTTCACCAAGGATGGTCAGATCACCGCGATCAGGGCTGCCCGTACCTATCTGGGCGACCGACTGGGGCGGGTAGTCGCGCCGCACGCGTTGGTCGACCCGAAAGCGGGGCCGCTGATCGCGGTCAAATTGCATATCCTCACCCGAAAGACGTTGGGCGGTATCGAAACTGACTTGGACTCTCGGGTGATGAAATCCGACGGTACCCCGATCACCGGGCTGTATGCGGCCGGTGAGGTCGCCGGCTTCGGTGGCGGCGGTGTGCATGGTTACCGTGCTTTGGAGGGCACGTTCCTCGGTGGCTGCATCTTCTCCGGTCGGGCCGCCGGCCGCGGCGCGGCAATGGACATTTCTTGATGCGAGCAGACGCAGAATCGCACGATTTGTGTTCCGCGCGTGCGATTTTGCGTCTGCTCGCGAGCTAGAAGGTGACCGCGCTTTCCTCCGGCAACACCTGGAAGTCGGTGCTGGTCATCTCGGTGAGCCGGCCGTAGTAGATGCCGCGGGCGTCCGGAGCAACGACACCCTGGTGGATGGGCACCGCATGTGCGGGCGCCACCGCCCGCAGATAGTCGACGGCCTCCGAAATTTTCATCCACGGAGCCGCAGCGGGAGTAGCCAACACGTCCACCGGCTCGTCGGGCACGAACAACGCGTCACCGGGATGCATCAGCCTGGCGCGCTGCTCGCCGTCGTCGACCAGATACGAAATATTCTCTATCACAGGGATTTCCGGGTGAATGACAGCATGCCGTCCACCGACAGCTCGGATGCTCAGCGACCCCACCGACAGTTCATCGCCGACGTGCACCACTTGGCATGGCGCGTCCAGCTGGTCGGTGGTCTGAGCGTCGGCGTACAGCGCCGCGTCCGGGTTGCCCTCGATGAGCGCCGGTAGTCGCGAGACATCGACGTGGTCGGGGTGCTGGTGGGTGATCAGGATCGCCGACAGGCCGGTGATTCCCTCGAAGCCGTGGGCGAAGGTCCCGGGGTCGAAAAGGATCTTTGTTGGACCGAACTCGGCAAGCAGGCAGGCATGCCCGAAATGCGTCAGTTGCATGTCTACGATTGTGCCCTGATGAGGGCCTCGCAGCTACGCCCCGGCGTTTCCGCAGGACGTCCCGCAACGCCGCGGTCGCGGTGCGGTGCCCCCTCGGACATCGCTTCGTGGCCCAAGTCACCCGAAAACGTCACTGGCTCGGAACGTTTCCCTCAATTTGTCCGGCGTGCGACCCGAGTGTGCGTGCGGGCGGTAGGTTCGGCGGATGGTCACCGTCGACATCCTCTACAGCGCAGCCACGCACCCGTGGCCGGGGCTCCGGGACAGCGTGTTGCGGGCCGAAGCCGAGGGCTTTGGCAGGGCGTGGGTTTACGACCACCTCTCGGGCGCAATGCTGTCGGGCACCCGCATGCTGGAATGCTTCACGTTGGCCGGCGCGCTGGCGGGTGCTACCTCGTCAATCGGAATCGGCACCCTGGTCGTCAACGCGGCTAACCGGCCGGCCGGGGTGAC
>JAVROZ010000654.1:0-2504 GCA_032162485.1 Mycobacterium sp. | reverse complement strand
AAATCCGGCGTACTGACGAATGGTCCACGGCTGGTTGACATACATCGTCGGGTACGGGCCACGTACGAACGGCGGCTCGCCGGGAAAGCTGTTGAGCGGGTAGCCGTCCTCACCAGCCGCGGCGCGGTCCTGCGCGATATACACCGGTTTGACGTCGATGCCTTCGGGTGTCTGCCACAGCAACTGATCCGGGGTGTACCAGTGGGCTTTCGCGGCGGCGGCGATGTGCGCTTCCACCTGGGCTTCGGTGGGCGGTTCGATGCCCCGCTCGCCGCGCAACGGGACGTCGGAAAAACTACCGATTAAGGCCTCTGCTGTGGCCGGAGCCGCATCGCCGGCGACATCATGCACTGTCATCTAGGCTCCCAACCGGGTTAGCAAGTCCGAAAGCGCTTCGACCGCATTGATTTTCGCGGTCAAGTATTCATCGGGCCGCTGTGCCGGATCTTCCACGTCGCCCAAAGCCTTTTGAGGTCCGGCCAGATACACCCGCTCAACGCCGGCGTCGCGGGCCGCCCGCACAATGCCGGCCGCCTCGTCTGCGTAGCGCTTGTCGGTGCCACAGATCACCGCCACCTTGAGTGAGCCCGCTTCGGTGACGGCCTTGGCGACCCCCTCGGCGTCGACCGTTCCGGGGTTGACCGCCTCGACGCCGCCCGAGGCCAACAGGTTTGACGCGAAGGTGGTACGGATGTTGTGCTCGGCCAGCGGACCCACCGGCAACAACAGCACCTGCGGTCTCGTGTCGTGCTCGGCAAGGTAGACGTCCGAGCGATCACGCAACGCTTCGAACTCGGCGGCGTAACGCACGACCACCCCGGCTCTGCCCAGCGAATCACCTTGCGGCAGCGGGGCTTCACCGAGGTTCGGGAATTCGTTGACACCGGTGATCGCCATCCGGCGATGGGCGATGTCATCGGCACGTCGTGCCGCCAGGTCCCCGATCTGGCCGGCCAGATAATCGTGAGCGTCGATGAACCCGCCATGTGACTCGATGGACTGAAAATGCTCCCACGCCCGCTCGGCCAGCTGATTGGTGAGGTCTTCGACGAACCATGAACCGCCGGCGGGATCGAGCACCCGGCCGACGTGCGACTCCTCGAGCAGCAGCAGCTGGGTATTACGTGCGATCCGGCGCGCGAAACTGGTTGCGGTGCCCGGCCAACCACCGGGGATGGACACGTCGAACGCGTACACCAGCACCGTGTCGGCCCCGCCGACGCCGGCCCCAAAAGCGGCCAGCGTGCTGCGCAGCATGTTCACCCACGGGTCACGCTGGGTCATCATCGGCAGTGACGTCTCCGCGTGCACCACGGCCGCTCCGCCGTCGGGATCCCCCGCGACATCAGCGACCCGCGCCCACAACTGGCGCACGGCCCGCATCTTGGCCAGCGTCATGAACTGGTCGTCGTCGGCGGCCAGCCGGAAGCTGATCTGTCCTAACGCCTGACTGACCGACAACCCGGATTCGGTGAGCACCCGCAAGTAGGCAACGGCCGCCGCGATGGTGGCCGCGAGCTCCCAGGCAGCGGTGGCGCCCAGATTGTGGAACGCGGGTCCGTCGACGGTGATGGCCCGCACGCCCGGAGTACCGACCACGCGTTTGGCAACCGCGACGACATCGTCGACCGTCGGAACCTTGCGGTCGCTCAACGTCGCCGTCAGCGGGTCAGCGCCGAGGTCCACCGATACGGTGGCGCGCTGGTCAGCTTCGACCTGTTCGACCACCGCCAGCATCGCATCAGCGGCGGCGGTGTAGTCGGCGCCCGCGTCGACAATCACCGGCGCCATGCTCAGGTACACACCCTCGAGCAGCCTCTCCAGCTGATCGGGAGCCACGCCAGACTCCCCCACCCGGAGCAACAGCGCGCTGACCCCCTCGCCGAGAGCGCTCAGCAGCGCGGCGTTGGCCTCGCCCGGGGGCTTGCCCGGCAACGGAAATGCCTCGGCGACCTTCCAGCCCGACTTGACGTCGCGCAACGCATCGCCGCCGCGCAGGAACGGCCATTGGCCTGGCAGCGGCGGCTCCGGCAGCTCGTCGAATGCGGTGTAGAGCGGGCGGATGGCGAATCCGTCGTAGGTCGGCGCATCCAACCGCTGCTCAGGGTGGTCCCCCAGCTCGGCGGGGTCGGTTCGGGTGCTCTTGGAGAGCACACCGGCGACCGCACTGCGCCAACGCCCGCGAACCTGTTCTAGGTCCGCGAGCTCGGGTACGTCAATGGACACCGATTTGCTCCTGTTTCCGCAGCAATTGCCAGGGTTGCTTCGGGTTACTTCGGGATCGTCGCTTGGCTAATAAGGCTAATTGATTGGCGTCCCAACTCCGGCATCGAGGTGCTGTGATCGGCGGCTCACGCACGACGAAACGCCAGACCAGGGCAACTCGATATTCACCTGCGCCCCGTACCCTTGGACACCGTGACAACCGCTGCGATCTGCAAAACCACCGATACGGTGCGCGGTATCGCCCTGGCTGTCTTGACGGCAGTGCGCCAGGCGTCGCT
>JAVROZ010000653.1:0-3676 GCA_032162485.1 Mycobacterium sp. | reverse complement strand
CGGGTGGCACAGGTTGCCGCACATGAACCGCAGCAACCAGCCACCCTCGAAGTTGGCGCTGCCAAGCATCTGGCGCAGATACCACTGGCCCTTGGACTCGCCGATCATGTCGGTCTTGGTGAACTTGTCTGCGCCGTCGGGGAAGTGGCCACAGAAGATCACCGCGTTGGCCCACACGTTGCGGATTACGTTCGCGACCGCGTTGGCCTTCAGCGTGGAGGTGTACGTCGCCCCGGGCGACAAGGCGGTCAGCGCCGGGAACGCGACGTAGTCCTTGAGCACCTGCCGAGCGGCCTTGGCCAGGAACTCGTCGACCCGCTGGCGGGCGTCGTCCTGATCCATCCGCTTCTTGGCGATCTTGCCGAGTTCCACGTGCTGCAGGCCGACGCCCCATTCGAAGAGGAGCGAGAGCAGGGTGTTGTAAACCACATTCAAAAGATTGAACTTTTTCCAACGTTGGTCGCGGGTGACGCGCAGCAAGCCGTATCCGACGTCGTCGTCCATTCCGAGGATGTTGGTGTACTTGTGGTGCACGAAGTTGTGGGTGTACCGCCAGTGCTTGGACGACCCGGCCATGTCCCACTCCCACGTTGAAGAGTGGATCTCGGGGTCGTTCATCCAGTCCCACTGGCCGTGCATGACGTTGTGGCTGATCTCCATGTTCTCGACGATCTTGGCCACAGCGAGGGTGGCAGTGCCTGCCCACCATGCCGAGCGTCGTGAGCTGGCAGCCAGCAGTAGCCGGCCCGCCACCTCGAGTGCGCGCTGGCCAGCGATGGTGCGGCGGATGTAGCGGGAGTCCCGCTCCCCGCGCGAATCCTCAATGTCCTGCCGGATCGAATCCAGTTCGAAGGCCAAATTCTCTATGTCGGCGTCCGTCAAATGCGCGAATGCGTCGACGTCTGTGATCGCCATGTGCTCTCCCTGCGTCGTACGTCCTGAGACCTACGCTATCGTAACCTACGGGCCCGTAGGTTACCTGTGGGTAACCCAGAGATGTCGACCTTAAACGTCGACAATGCAGTCGCCGGATGCCGCTGACACACAGGTCTGGACCCGGGACCCGGCTTCATGTTCCCGGCCGGTACGCAGATCGCGGACGTGACCTCCCACCAGTTCAACCACACACGACTGGCAGATACCCATCCGGCAACCGAACGGCATCTGGACGCCGGCGCCTTCGCCTGCGTCCATCACCGAGGTCGCCGCATCCGCGGTCACACTCTTGCCGCTACGGGCGAACGTGACCGTTCCGCCGGCTCCCGCCGGCGCGGCTTTGGCCACCGCGAACCGCTCCAAGTGCAGCCGATCGGCGATGCCCGCCGCCAACCACACTTTTTCGGCCTGATTCAGCATGCCCTCCGGCCCACACGCCCAAACTTGGCGTTCCCGCCAGTCCGGCACCTCCTGGTCGAGTTGGGACAGATCGAGGCGGCCCCGGGTGCGGGTCTCCCGCACCGACAGCCGGTAGCCGCTATGTTCTTCGGCCAATGCGACCAACTCGGCGCCGAACATCACGTCGGACTCGGTGGGCGCCGAGTGCAGGTGCGCGATGTCGTCAATCTGGTTGCGGCGGGCCAATGTTCGCAGCATCGACATGACCGGCGTGATCCCGGATCCGGCGGTCAGGAACAGGATCGACGACGGCGCCGGATCCGGCAGCACGAAGTTTCCCTGGGGTGCGGCCAGCCGCACGATGGTCCCGGGTTCCACACCGGCGACCAAGTGGGTGGACAGGAACCCCTCCGGCATCGCCTTCACGGTGATCGTGACGGTGCGCGCTGACCAGCTGGTGCTGGCGGGGGTCGAGGTCAGTGAATACGATCGCCAGCGCCAACGACCCTCGACCAAGAGTCCAATTCCGATGTACTGGCCAGGCTGGTAGTCGAAGCTGAATCCCCAGCCCGGTTTGATCACCAGCGTCGCGGAGTCTTCGGTCTCGCGGCGGACCTCCAGCACGCGGCCCCGCAATTCGCGCGCGGACCACAGTGGATTGGCAAGGTGCAGGTAGTCGTCGGGCAGCAGTGGCGTGGTAATGCGTGCGGCTAACTTGCGCAGTGCGTGCCAGCCGGGATGCTTGTCAGCCCCGGCGACAGTCGGTTGCCTGGTGTTGACCAATTTGGCGTTCAGCGCAGCGTATTTGGTGCCCATAGATGCAAGCTACGGTACCGTAAGTTACGGTCATTTAGCCAGCGTGATGCCCATTACAGCAGGTCAAGCAGGAACGGCAGTTCCTGCGTCGCATACCAGGCCAGGTCGTGGTCCGCAGCGTCGCCGACGATCAAGTCGGCGTCCTCGTCGCCGAGGTCAGCGGCGTCGATGACCTCGATCGCCGCCGCCACCGCGGGCTCGGCAGCGGCGTTGTCGACATACGCGGCAACGACCTGATCCATGGCAACCGGCGCGGCCAATCTGACGACCGCATCGTCGAGATCGGGACGGTATCTGGCGTCCTCCACCTCAGCGGCCAACACCGCGCGACGCGGCGGCAGCGCTCCATCCGGATCGGCCGCGAGTAACCGCAACGACGCCAGCGCCGCCTCCCGCAGGGCCACCTCGGCGAGTTCGTCCTCGTCGCCCTCGGCGTAGGACTCGCGCAATTTCGGTGTCACCGCGAAGGCGGTCCCGTTAAGTGGGCTGAACGAACCGTTGGCGACGAGCTCCTGCAGCACGGCCAGAGTTGCCGGGATGTAGACGTGGATCATCCGATCAGTGTGGCGGCATAATCATCGACGTAGGTCGACAACTCCCGCGGCGGGCGTTGGTAGTTGCCACTCACCACCGGTCGCGACGGCAACTTCACCTTCGGCTTTTCCACTTCCTCGTAGTCGATCGTGGACAGCAGGTGGGCCATCATATTGAGCCGGGCGTGCTTCTTGATATTGGATTCCACCACGAACCAGGGGCTGGCGGCGGTGTCGGTATGCACCATCATCTCGTCTTTGGCACGCGAATAATCTTCCCACCGAAACACCGACTCCATGTCCATCGGGCTGAGTTTCCATTGCCGGACCGGGTCCTTCAGCCGCGACTTGAACCGGCGTAGCTGTTCGTCGTCGGAAACCGAAAACCAATACTTACGCAACAGAATTCCGTCATCGATCAGCATCTGCTCAAAGATCGGCGTCTGCCGCAGGAACAGCACATACTCTTGCGGCGTACAGAAACCCATGACTTTCTCGACGCCGGCGCGGTTGTACCAGGACCGGTCGAACAGGGCGATTTCCCCCCTGGCCGGCAGATGGCTGATGTATCGCTGGTAATACCACTGGCCGCGTTGGCGATCGGTGGGCGCAGGCAACGCGACGATTTGGGCGACCCGGGGGCTGAGAAACTCGGTGATCCGTTTGATCGCTCCACCCTTGCCCGCAGCATCGCGACCCTCGAAAACCACCACGACGCGGGTCCCGGTATGCTTCACCCATTCCTGCAGTTTCACGAATTCTGTTTGCAGACGGAACAATTCGGCTTCATAGACATCGTCATCGATCTTGCGGACGGCTGGCTTCGCCGATTTCTTCTTCTTCGACTTTCTCGGCGCTTCGCGACTTGTCGGGGTGCTCATAGCAACGAAGGCTATACCGACGCAGCTACTTTGGCTCTTTTACGAACGGGAGGCTCTTTTAGGAACGGGAGGCTCTTTTAGGAACGGGAGGCTCTTTTAGGAACGGGAGGC
>JAVROZ010000652.1:0-5854 GCA_032162485.1 Mycobacterium sp. | reverse complement strand
CCGGCGACCTCGTCGAGCAACTGCCCGCAGCGAGAGGCGCTGTTGTCGATCTCATGGATGTCCGCGCCGAGTTGGCTGCGGCTGGAAGCCATTCCGCCGTCGGCTTTTCCAGCGCTGATCCACTGGTCGGTGCCTTGGGTTTCGACCAGCATCCGCTTGACCGAGGGCGAGGTGGTGGCCTCCAACGTCGCCATCGCCGCGGTGCCCACCAGGATGCCGTCGATCGGCATCAACGGGAAGCCGTAGGCCTGCGACCAGCGACCGGACAGGTATTCCGCGGCCCGTTCCGGGGTGCCGATGCCGCCACCGACGCAGACGGTGATGTTGGCCCGCGAACGCAGCTCCGAGTAGGTCGCCAACAACAGGTCGTCGAGGTCTTCCCAGGAGTGGTGGCCTCCGGCACGCCCGCCCTCGACATGCATGATCACCGGCTTGGTGGGCACCTCGGTCGCGATCCGGATCACCGAGCGGATCTGCTCGATGGTTCCGGGCTTGAACACGACGTGGCTGATCCCGATGTCGTTGAGCTCGCCGATCAGCTCGACCGCGTCCTCCAGGTCCGGGATGCCCGCGCTGACGACCACGCCGTCGATCGCCGCACCGGACTGGCGGGCCTTTTGCACCAGCCGCTTGCCGCCCACCTGCAGCTTCCACAGGTAGGGGTCCAGGAACAGCGCGTTGAACTGATAGGTGCGACCGGGCTCGAGCAGTCCGCCCAACTGCTCAACGCGGTCGGCGAAGATCTCTTCGGTGACCTGACCGCCGCCGGCCAGCTCGGCCCAGTGCCCGGCGTTGGCCGCCGCCGCGACGATCTTGGCGTCGACGGTGGTCGGGGTCATGCCGGCCAGCAGGATCGGTGACCGGCCGGTCAGCCGGGTGAACTTGGTCGACAGCTTCACCCTGCCGTCGGGCAGGCGAATGGCCGTCGGGGCGTAGCTGGACCAGGCCCGGGCCACCTCCGGAGTGGCTCCTACGGTGAACAGGTTGCGCTGCCCGCCGCGGGTGGCTGCAGGCACGATACCGATCCCCAGACCCCGGATCACCGGCGCGGTGAGCCGGGTCAGGATGTCGCCGGGACCCAAATCGAGAATCCAGCGCGCGCCGGCGTCGTGCACCCGGGTGATCTCGTCGACCCAGTCCACCTTCTGGACCAGGATCGCGTTGGCGAGCTCGCGCGCGAGCTCGACATCCAGGCCCACCTTCTCGGCCCAGCCGCCGACAATGTCGATGCCGTCGGCCAGGCGCGGGGTGTGGAAGCCCACCTCGACCCGTACCGGCTCGAAGACCGGCGCGAATACATCGCCGCCACGAATCTTGCCCTTGCGGTCGGCTTCTTCTTTCTCGGAAATCTGGTCGCAGTACAGCTCGAAGCGGGACAACTGCTCGGGGGTCCCGGTGATGACCACCGAGCGACGGCCGTTGCGGATGGACAGCACCGGCGGAAGCACCGTGCGGACATCCTGGGCGAACTCTTCGAGCAACCGGCCGATCCGATCGGGGTCGGCATTGGTGACCGACACCATCGGCGGGCGATCACCGAGGATCGAGATACCGCGTCGCCGCGCAACAAGTGTTCCGGCAGCCCCGACCAGCTGGGCAATGGCAAACAGCTCCACATCGCGTGCCCCACCAGACTTCAGCGCCTCGACTGCCAGCACACCTTGCGAATGCCCCGCCACGGCTACCGGCGGGTTTTCCACGAGGTCCATGCCCTGGCGGGCCAGCGCACGGATGGCCGCAACCTGGGTGAGTAGCACCCCGGGGACCGACACTGCGGCAGACGTCAGGTGCTTTTCCGATGGGATGGGGTCTTCGGCAGCCAGGGCGCGAACCCAGTCCAGCGGCTCGAAGCCGATAGGACGCACCACGACCAGCTCTTTGGCCACCGGCTCGAGCAGCAGCTCGACCTCGCCGACCAGCGTCGCCAACTCGGATTCGATCCCGGCCCCCGAAACCAGTTCTTCCAGAGTCTCCAGCCAGGCGCTGCCCTGGCCACCGAAGGCCACGGCGTAGGGCTCACCGGCCGTCAGGCGATCTACCAGCGCGCGGGCATCCCGCGCATGCGGGCGGCGCCCCCCGTGCGGGCCGTCATTCCCGTCTGCGGACACCCGGTCGTGCTCGTGGATCGTCACCTTATATCTCCCTACATGCGTCTCTATGCGTCGCTACGTCTCGGCTCGGTCGGCCGGTTCCGGGCCGGCCCCTGCCAAGGGCCATTTCAAAGCCGGGGCGATTCCGCATCGAATCGCAGCCGATAATCGTCTGACCGGTGCGTTGAACGGCCGCAGTCGGGTGGGCCGGCAAGCGGATCGAGCGGCGCCATGCACTGCACTCAGTCCCGATAAGGGTGTCATAAGATTCTCTACGTTTTCTTGGAGCCGATTGGTTACTGGTGAGTTCTACGCGCGGGTAACCATGTCGTGGGTAACACCGGGTTAAACCGGCGGCGCGGGTGGCGCCGACAAACGTCCTGCATGTAGGTGGTTACGGTTGAGTAGCTATAACTTCGCTGATCAAAGCAGTATTGTTACCAAATCGTGATCTCAAAAATTTCGCCTACGGCGGTGGCTTGATATCGCCCCGACCGTGGTCGCACAGATCCACCGATGTAGCCGACGCCGGGCGTTCAGCGAACGAGTGTTTGCTGGAACGTGTGTCAGAGTCTTAAAAACTTCCAGTGCGTCAGGCCCACTGGCCAAACTCAGGCTTGAGGATCTCGTTGATATCGACCCCCACCCCGCCGACGGTGCGCTTGTCGATCTCGACTTGGTGCAGATGCGCGGCCGGGTGGGCGTACCCCTTGGGTGAACCCCAGTTGTGCTGCCAGAAGTAGGCGCCCAGGCCGTCGTGCACCGCCCACTCGATGGTCTTCGAGTTGGCATACACGCCGGTCCGCTGGTGCCCGACGACCGACTCCCAGGACCGAAGGTAAGGGACGATCTGGTTTCTGTACTGCTCCAGCGAGGGATCGTCGTCGATCGAGGCGTAAATTGGGGCCCCGGCCGGCCCACCCGCGGCGGTGTGCAGCTCTAACCCGCGTTTGGCGTGCTGCATACCGGCGGCGGCACCGCCCAGCCAGTCAGAGGTGTTGCCCTTGCCGAACTGGTAGCAGGAGACGATCTTGAGGCCGCCGCCGTGCAGGTCCCGGGCCTCGGCCAGCTGGATGGGCTTGCCCAGCATCCAGGCGCCACCGGGCCGCCGGTCCGACACGTACCGGATTGCTCCGACTGCTCCCGCCGCCTTGATCTGGCCGGCCGGGATGACGCCGGCCGCGTAGTCCAAGAGGGTGCCCAACGAGCCCGCCGACACCGGCGCGGCGCGCAAAGCCGCTGCCGCGGCGCCCAGGCTCACCAGACCCGGAGCCGCCGCCGCGAACTTGAGCACGTCACGTCGAGAAACCGACACGTGCCACAGGGTACGACACAAGCAACATCAGGCAGATCGACCACACCAGTCACAAATGCATCACTTTTGGCACACTACTGCGACAGCTCAGCAGCCGGCAGCACGATCACAATCACCGCCTGCATTCCGCGGCGGGCGGTCTGGATGGCGATCTCGTCGATGAACACCGGCGCCGCCGGATTGATGGAGCGCGCCCAGGCGCGAAATCCCTGCACCATCACCGGGTCGTTCTGAAACAGCGGCTGCACCCCTCGCAGCGCTTTGACCACATCGCCGGGCAACGGGTCGGCCACTTGCTCATCGATCCATGCTCGTGCGAGTTCTGCTGCAGCCGAGGTGTTTTCACCCAAATCAACGATGTTGTCGGCAAGTTTGCGTAGTCGGCCGAAAAGCACATGCCGCCCCGGGGAGGCGGAGAGTTCGGTCATCAGCGTGGTGGCCGCGGGTGGCAGCAGCATCTGCCCGAACAACGCCGGGACCGGCAGTTGCCACTCGTCGAACAGATCGGCGTACATCGCGGCCACGGGCGCAGACAACGGCGCCGAAAGTCTCCCCATCACTCCGATACTGTCGCGGTGCGTGGTCGCCAGCCGGCGCAGAATGTGTTCGTTGACGTCGTCGGCTTCCGCGTCCGTGGCCGCATCGATGGCAGCTATCAGCTCATCCAACCGCTCGCGCTGACGCACCAACAACGTTCGGTGTTCGTCGAGCAAGGAGGCCAGCGTCGTCTGGCCGTCGTCCAGCAACCGCGCGATGTCGTTGATGCTGACACCGAGGCTTCTCATCAAGTCGATGCGCAAGAGATCGAGCACCTGATCGACATCGAACACCCGGTAGCCGTTGCTGAGGTGCTCCGCACGCAGCAGCCCAATTTTCTCGTAGTGACGGATTCGGCCCGATGCGATTCCAGTCAAGGCCGCTACGTCGCCGATGAGGAACCGCTCAGCCACCGCTTGACCTTACAACGGTCGTAAGGTCTGTACTGGAAGCAACCAAACCGGTTGTATTGGACTGCAGGAGGCTTCCGATGGATCACGATCAGCTCATCGACCTCACCCGTCGTGCCTTGAAACTGGCGCGGGACAAGGCGACCGACCTCGCGCCCGCACAGCATCTCGTCGATGCTCGCGAGTACACCTCGCAGGAACGACACGAGCGCGACCGGGCGATGTTGATGTCCAGTCCACAATTGGTCGGCTATGTCTCGGAGTTGCCGCGGCCGGGCTCGTACTGCACCAAGACGGTGATGGGGCGCTCCATCCTGCTGACCAGGACGTCCGACGGGTCGGTGAAAGCCTTCGACAATGTCTGCCTGCACCGGCAGGCGCCGGTGGTGTCGGGGTGCGGCGTCGCGAAGCGGTTCACCTGTCCCTACCACGCCTGGACCTATGACAACACCGGTCGACTCGTCGCGGTCCCCGGGCGCGAGGGCTTCCCGGAAATGACGTTGAAGTCCGACGGGTTGACCGAGCTGCCGGCCACCGAATATGCCGGATTTCTGTGGATCGCAATGGATCCTGGCACCACCCTGGATGTCGCGGCACACTTGGGGCCGTTGGCCGAGGAACTCGACTCATGGGGCATCGGACGTTGGGCCCCGCTGGGCGAGAAGGTGCTCGACTCCCCCATCAACTGGAAGTTGGCGATCGACACGTTCGCCGAGAACTACCACTTCGCCACCGTGCACGAGCAGACTTTCGCGACCATCGCCCGCAGCAATTGCACGGTGTTCGACGCGTACGGACCGCATCACCGGTTGATCTTTCCGCTCAACACCATCCTGGATCTCGACAACATTCCCGAGGACAAGTGGGTTCCGTTCAACAGCATGGTCGTCATCTACGCGATCTTCCCCAATATCGTGCTTTCGGTGACGATCGCCAACGGTGAGTTGTTCCGCGTGTACCCCGGCGATCGACCCGGCAGGTCCATTACCGTCCACCAGAACTCGACTCCCCTGGACTTGTCCGACGAGTCCACGGCGGCGGGCGCGCAAGCCGTCTTCGAGTATGCGCACGCCACCGTTCGCGACGAGGACTACCGACTGGTGGCGGGGTTGCAGGCCAACCTCGAATCCGGTGCCCGCGAACAACTTGTGTTCGGACGCAATGAGCCGGGACTGCAGCATCGCCACATCGCCTGGCAACAGGCTCTGAAAGATGAACCGGACGAAGCGCTGTCAGTTCCTTGACAGAGCGGTGATCAGATCATCGAGAATGGTTGCCAGCGGTTCATGTTGGTCGGGACGCGATTTCGCCAACAACTCCTGCGCCTCATCGCGACGGCCTGATGCGAGCAATTGCGGAAGTCGATCCGCCGCGGCCTGCAATTGTGGGTCGGGCGATTCTGCTGGGGCCGCGTTGGCCAGGGTAGTGGCCAGTACCTGGACCAACTCCCAGTCCCGGTAGAGCGCGATCGAACGCTCGTTGAAGGCAAACGCGGTGACCGG
>JAVROZ010000651.1:0-5024 GCA_032162485.1 Mycobacterium sp. | reverse complement strand
GTCCAGCGCCGCCGCGATGTCCTGGCGATGGCGACGCAGGCTGAGCCGCTGGCGCGGAGCTCCGTCGGACGCGCCGAGGTTGCGGTAGTCGAACGCAAGGGTCGCGAAGCCGGCCGCAGCGAAATGCCGTTCGTAGCGCGCCAGGGCCATCGAGTGGTTGGCACCCAGGCCGTGCGCCATGACGACCACCGGATGCGGGCCCGAACCCGGAGGTCGGGTGAGCCAGGCGGCACATCGGGTCCCGTGGGAGCTGAAGGTGGTGGTGTGGGTCATGAATCCTCCTATACGTACGATGTACGTGTTGTACATTACGTACGATGTACGTGTCAACCTGAGGAGGATGGGTGCGAGCACGCTTCTCGGTTGCCGATATCGCCGCGGCCGCGCTGGAAATCGTCGACCGCGACGGCCTGGGCGGGTTGAGCATGCGTTCGTTGGCGACCGCCCTGGGTACCGGTCCGATGACGCTCTACAACTACGTCAGGGATCGCGGCGAGCTCGAAGAACTCGTTGCCGAAGCGGTCATTGCCGACGTCAAATATCCTGCGCCATCCGATGATTGGTCCGCCGATGTGCGTGCGATCGCGATCGCGATGTGGGAGACGGTGCGTCGACACCCCAACGCGGTGCCGCTGGTGCTGACCCGTCGCACCGTGTCGGCGTCGAGTTATCTTGTTGCAGACCGATTGATCGCGGCGCTCAACCGCGCCGGCCTGCCCGAGGAGGATGTGCTTGCCGGCTTCCGGGCGGTGCTGGGTCTGGTCATGGGTAGCGCGCAAGCGGAACTGGCGGGACCGCTCGCCGGAACCGGGCGGGATAGCGCGCAGATCGCCGCGGCGGCCCGGATACGTGGGCTGGCCGGCGCCGAACACCCACATATCGCCGCTTTGGCACGCGTCAGCCAGCGATCGACGGCGGCGGCCGACTTCGAGCGTGGGCTGGGCATGCTGCTGGCCGGCATCGAATCTTCGGGACGCGGTCATCGACCGGCGGTAGACTGATATTCGGCAATTTCTCGTCCCACAACATAGTCCGATAGGCCAGGAAGCAGGCAGCAGAAACCACGTGACGCCCCGCGAGACCCGCGCTGCTGACGCTGGTGTAGCCCGGCAGGCTGACGCTCAAGTTCGCAGCAGCATCGATGTTCCGCCTGACCTCATCGTGAGCCTGCTGGGTTCTGCCGACGAGAATCTGCGTGCAATCGAACGCACCCTGAACGCCGACCTGCATGTGCGCGGCAATACCATCACTCTTTCCGGTGAGCCCGCCGATGTCGCGTTGGCTGAACGCGCAGTCTCCGAACTGATGGCGATTGTGGGCAGGGGTCAGGCCCTGACGCCGGAGGTGGTGCGCCACAGCGTAGCCATGTTGGTCGGCACCGGCGACGAATCTCCGGCCGAGGTCCTCACGCTCGACGTGTTGTCCCGCCGCGGGAAGACAATCCGGCCCAAGACGCTCAACCAAAAGCGGTACGTCGACGCGATCGACGCCAACACCATCGTTTTCGGGATCGGGCCGGCGGGCACCGGCAAGACCTACCTGGCCATGGCCAAGGCCGTCCGTGCGTTGCAGACCAAGCAGGTGAGCCGCATCATCCTGACCCGTCCGGCAGTGGAAGCGGGTGAGCGCCTCGGTTTTCTGCCGGGCACGCTGAGCGAGAAAATCGACCCGTATCTGCGGCCGCTGTACGACGCGCTCTACGACATGATGGACGCCGAGCTGGTCCCCAAGCTGATGTCCACCGGGATCATCGAAGTCGCACCGCTGGCATATATGCGGGGCCGCGCGCAGCCGATGTTCACCAAGGTGTTGACCCCCAATGGTTTCCGGCCGATCGGCGAGCTGCAAGTGGGGGACTTCGTCATCGGTTCGGATGGAAACCCGACGGAAGTTCTCGGTGTTTATCCGCAAGGCTTCAAGGAGATCTATCGAGTCTCGACGCAGGACGGATCGTCGACCCTGGCGTCCGGTGATCACCTCTGGTCGGTCTACACGCGATCCGATCGCCGCCGGGGGAAGCCTGCACGGGTGCTGCAGACCAAGGAAATGATCGGCAACCTGCGCGCCGCGCACTATCACCGTTACGAGCTGCCGTTGCTGAGTGCGCCGGTGAATTTCGACGCGCAGCCACTGCCTCTTGACCCGTACGCGCTCGGATTGCTGCTGGGAGACGGCTGTCTCACCTGTACGACGACACCCAGTTTTGCAACGACCGATCCTGAACTGGCCGATTCCCTGGGCCGCCTGATCCGTGGTATCCGACTGCGACGCAAGTCCGCCGTGGATTACGTGCTGAACAGAATTGTTCGGCCCGGTGAGGTCATCACTATCGCCAACCCGGTAACCACCGCTCTCCGACAGCTCGGTTTGGCGGGTACGCGGTCAGCTACCAAGTTCATCCCCCCGGACTACCTCTTCAATTCTTCCGACGTGCGCTTGGCGGTCCTGCAGGGTCTGCTCGACTCGGATGGCGGTCCGGTCACCCAGCTTGGACGTACCTGCCGGATTCAGTTCACGACGGTCTCTGATCGCCTCCGCGACGACGTGGTGTTCCTCGTGCAGTCGCTCGGCGGTGTCGTCACTTGCCGCACTAGGCTTGCAGCGGGACGTAAGCCAGGACTGGCGCATGGTCGAGTGGTACGCCATCGCTGGGATGCGCACATCCTCAACATCCGGTTGCCTGAGGGCATTGTCCCGTTCCGGCTGGCCCGCAAAGTGGCGAAGTACGACGCGGATGGCGGCGGTCGGCCGATGCGTTTCGTCGATAGCATCGAGCCTGCTGGAACCGAAGAGGCCGTATGCATACAGGTGGCTGCCGCGGATTCGCTCTACGTCACCGAGGACTTCCTGCTCACGCACAACACCCTTAATGACGCATTCATCGTCCTTGACGAGGCGCAGAACACCACCGCCGAACAGATGAAGATGTTCCTCACCCGGCTGGGCTTCGGGTCCAAGGTCGTCGTCACCGGCGACGTCACCCAGGTAGACCTGCCGGGTGGCGCACGGTCGGGGCTGCGAGCGGCAGTTGACATCCTCGAGGACATCGACGACATCCACATCGCGGAGCTGACCAGTGCGGATGTGGTGCGTCACCGCCTGGTAGGCGAAATCGTGGACGCCTACGCGCGATACGAGGAGCCCGGCAACGGAATGAACCGGGCGGCTCGGCGGGCATCCGGCAGCCGCAATCGTCGATGATGTTGTCCATGCCGCACAACGGTCGAAAGCCAACGAGTCTCTTATGAGCATTGAAGTGTCGAACGAGTCGGGCATTGACGTCTCCGAAGCCGAACTGGTCAGTGTCGCGCGGTTCGTCATCGATCAGATGGACGTCAATCCGGCCGCCGAGCTGTCGATGGTGTTGCTGGACACCGCGGCCATGGCTGACCTGCACATGCGCTGGATGGACCTGCCGGGACCGACGGACGTGATGAGTTTCCCGATGGATGAGCTCGAACCCGGCGGTCGCCCGGACGCGCCCGAGCCGGGCCCGGCCATGCTGGGCGACATCGTGCTGTGCCCGGAATTCGCCAACAAGCAGGCGACCGCCGCGGGCCACACCCTCGGCCACGAGCTGGCGCTGCTGACTATCCACGGCGTGCTTCACCTGCTCGGCTACGACCACGGCGAGCCGGACGAGGAAAAAGAGATGTTCGCCCTGCAAGATCGG
The DNA here is from genome assembly GCA_032162485.1 of Mycobacterium sp. Lineage (GTDB taxonomy): Bacteria > Actinomycetota > Actinomycetes > Mycobacteriales > Mycobacteriaceae > Mycobacterium. The sequence goes on along the minus strand of JAVROZ010000651.1, from coordinate 1,351 downwards.
TTGCTCGAAGAGTGGGTTGCCGAGCAGGTCGAGGCCTACCAATACGACCGCCAACATGAGCGGGACCGCCGGTTGCTAGACAAGTCAAGGTATTTCGACCAGCCGTGACCAGCCCGTATCAGCTGCTTGGGGTGATCGTGCTGATCGGTCTGGGCGGCATCTTCGCCGCCCTTGATGCCGCCATCAGCACGGTGTCGCTGGCCCGGGTGAACGAGCTGGTGCGCGACGAGCGGCCCGGCGCCAGGTCGCTGCTCAAGGTGATGGGCGACCGGCCCCGGTACATCAACTTGGTAGTGCTGCTGCGGATCACATGTGAGATCACCGCGACCGTCCTCCTCGTCGTCTTCCTCTACGACAACTTCGGTATGGACTGGGCGGTGATGGGAGCCGCGGCCATCATGGTGGTGACCACCTTCGTCGTCATCGGTGTGGGTCCACGCACGCTCGGGCGCCAGAATGCGTACTCCATCTCACTGGCGACCGCCCTTCCCCTGCAGGTGATCTCGTGGCTGCTGATGCCGATCAGCCGGTTGCTGGTGCTGCTCGGCAACGCGCTCACACCCGGCCGCGGCTTCCGCAACGGGCCGTTCGCATCCGAAATCGAACTGCGCGAAGTCGTTGACCTTGCCCAGCAACGCGGCGTGGTCGCCGCCGACGAGCGCCGGATGATCGAGTCGGTATTCGAACTCGGCGATACCCCGGCGCGGGAGGTCATGGTGCCGCGCACCGAGATGGTCTGGATCGAAGGCGACAAGACACCAGGTCAGGCGATGGCGCTGGCGGTACGCAGCGGACATTCCCGCATACCGGTGATCGGCGAGAACGTCGATGACATCCTCGGCGTTGTGTACTTGAAAGATATTGTGCAGCAGACGCTTTTCTCCGGTGACGGCAACCAGGGCGCAACCGTTGCCCAGGTGATGCGTCCGCCGGTGTTCGTGCCGGACTCCAAACCGCTGGACACCCTGCTGCGTGAAATGCAGCGCGACCGCATCCACATGGCCCTGCTGGTCGACGAGTACGGCGCCATCGCCGGCCTGGTGAGCATCGAAGACGTGCTCGAGGAAATCGTCGGTGAGATCGCCGACGAATACGACCAAGCCGAGACCGCACCGATAGAAGAGCTGGGAGACAAACGCTTCCGGGTATCGGCGCGACTGCCGATCGAGGACGTGGGAGAGTTGTACGGCGTGGAGTTCGACGACGATCTGGACGTCGACACGGTGGGCGGCCTGCTTGCTCTAGAGCTCGGCCGTGTCCCACTGCCTGGTGCCGAGGTGGTATCGCACGGGTTGCGACTGCATGCTGAAGGGGGCCGCGATCACCGCGGTCGGGTGCGGGTCGGCACCGT
>JAVROZ010000650.1:0-10458 GCA_032162485.1 Mycobacterium sp. | reverse complement strand
AACCCTGATCCCGACGCCCGCGATATCGTCAGCAATGCCATCCGGTGGGAGATCGATGGCGAGCCGATCGGTGACACCGATCTGCTGAATTGCATGTTGCTGCTGTTCATGGCCGGCTTGGACACCGTGGCCAGCCAGTTGTCATACACGATGCTGCACCTGGCGACTTACCGTGCAGACCGCGCGCGGATCGTAGCGGACCCGACGATCATTCCCAAAGCGGTCGAGGAACTCTTGCGGGCCTACCCAATCGTGCAGACAGCACGAAAGGCGACGCGCGACATGGACTTCCACGGTTGCCCCGTGAAAGCCGGTGACATGGCGTCCTTCCCGATGGCCGCTGCAGGCCGCGACGAGAACATCTACTCCGACGCGCGGAAGGTCGACTTCGACCGTGGCGTCACGCGCCACCTTTCGTTCGGCGGTGGACCGCATAGGTGTCTCGGTTCGCACCTGGCCCGCCAAGAAATGGCGGTCGTGCTCGAAGAGTGGCATCGTCGCATCCCCGAATACGAGGTGGCCGAGCAACCGGTCGAGCACGGCGGCCAGGTGTGGGGGCTGAACTCCCTCAAGCTGAGCTGGGACAGCTAGCGGTCGCGAAACACGAAGCAGGAGTGAGCAGGGGCGCATGATCTTCGCTGCGGAGGAACTCATCCCGCGTGTCACCGCCGACCCGTCCGGCGTGTGGTTCTTCAACTGGGTCATCCCGATCGCCGGGAGCATCTTCATCGTGCTAGCGATCGCCGATGTGGTTCGCCGCCGTCGTCTCACCTGGGGCTTTCTGTTTCTGTTCAATAGCATCGCCGTGTACTGGATGGAGACGATCGGCGACTGGGGCCAGATGCTGTTCTACAGCCCAACATTCGCCCAGCACCACCTATTGGAGTGGCTGCCGATCAAGACACCTCACGACCCACTGTTCATGCCATTCGCATACGCCGTCTACTGGGGCGTGCACGCCCTGCTCGTGCTGTGGCTCAGCCAGTGGGTGTCGTCCCGCACAGGGTGGAGCATGCTCAAATCGATGATCGTGCTGGCCATCCCGGTCAACTACGTTTGGGATTTCTTGGTCGAGGGCACCGCCACCGCGATGGGCTGGTGGACTTACGACCCAGGCATCGGCCCCGTGCTCGAATGGGGCAGCGGCGGTCGAATCACCTTGCTGTGGACCGTCGGCCTTATGTGCACCTGGCCGAATCTGATCGCGTATTGGGCTGGTAAACCCCCCATCCGGGGACTCAACCACCTCGAGAGGTTCTGCCGACTTGACCGCTTCACGACGCCGAAGAAATCCCTGTCGGCCGCCGCGGCCACCAACGGCCCAGACTCGGGAAACCTCGTGGTCGCCACCAAGCCGGTGAACTTGACCAAGCAACAGGAGTTCGACGCCTGCCTCAATTACGACGTCACAATTGGCCGGTGGCGATTCGAGCTGATGCGATTGGGCGCCTGGTTCATCGGATTTCAGCTGAGCTTCTTTTTCCTACTGGTACTGCCGCTGGTCGTCTTGCGTGCCGTGACCGGTGCCGACAGCCCGTACGTGCCGTGAGCATGAAGGATGGAAACGCGCGAATATGAAAAAACTTCCCACCGAATTCTTCCTGCCACCGCAGACAAAGTCCGCGTTCTGGAACGAAACGTTCAAGCTCGTCGGCGGATGCATCGCCTTCCTCATGGTCCTCGGCATCATCGTCGCTCTCACCCAGGGCATCGTCGTCAAGCCGTAGCACCACCGTCAACGAAAATGTGCGTGACGAAGCTCGGCCTTGCGCACCTTGCCCAGCGCCGTGCGCGGCAGCGCATCGACGACAACAATACGCTCCGGGGTCTTCTGCTTAGCCAGACCAGACGCGGCGAAGTGCCTCGACAGCGATTCGATATCCAGTGTCGCACCAGGTTTGAGCGTGATAACCGCCGCAACAACCTCACCGAACCGCGGGTCTGGGGCCGCCACCACCGCTCCTTCAGCGACCGCAGGGTGGCTGTTGAGCACCTCCTCGACCTGACCTGACGAGATTGTCTCACCGCCGCGGACAATGACGTCCTTGATCCGATCGGTGATGGTCAGGCGATTCGACGCGTCGACATGGCCGAGATCGCCTGTGCGAAACCAGCCGTCGGCGGTGAACGCGTCGGCGTTGAGTGCGGTATCGCGGTAACCGATGAATTGCTCGGGCCCCTGAACGACGACCTCGCCGTCCACGCCCGTCGGCGCCTCAGCACCGTCGGGGCCGAGGATGCGCACCGACGAGCCCGGCAGCGGTTTGCCGTCCGTAACCAGCCGCGCCCACTGGGGCTCGCCCGCGTGTTCGCCGGTCACGGTGGGGTGCTCGGTGGCACCGTAGGAGCGGAATGTGGCGATACCGGCCGCCGCCGCTCGCCTGCCGAGCTCCTCGCTGACCGGCGCGGCACCGACCAGGAACTCGCGAAAGGCGGGTAGTTCCGCACCCGTATCCTTCAGATCCAGGAAGTCCTGCAGGTGGATGGGCGCACCCGCCGTCGAAGTGACGCCGTACTCGTGACCCAACTCGACCGCGCGCACCGGATCCCATCCGTCCAAGAACACGGTACGACTACCCGACACCAGCGGCCGCAGCATGCTTCCGACCCCGGCGATGTGACCCGGCGGGAAGGTCACCAACGACACGTCATCGGGCAAACCTGCGATCAACGCGGGCAGGGTCCGCTGTTCGGCAAGCAGAGTGTTGTGGCTGTGCTGCACACCTTTTGGAGCCGACGTGGTGCCCGATGTGTACAGCAGAACGCAGACGGCATCCGCGGCTACCTGTGGCCGCCGATAGTCCTCGGAGGCCCGCAGTTGCGACCACGCGAGGTAGCCGTCGCCGTCGGCGGCATCGACCACGATGACATGACGCAGGGTGTCGATCCGCGAAAACTCCGCTATGCGTGCGGCATAGGAGACGGTGCGGAAGCGCTCGGGCATGATCAGCACGCGCGCTTGGGACTGGGCGAGGATGAAGCCGACCTCGGCGACCCCGTAGATGTGGACAATTGGAACCAGTACCGCCCCGCAGAGCAAGACCGCCTGGTACGCGACTGCGCACTCGACCCGGTTGGTCAACTGGATCGCGACCGCATCCCCGCCACGCGTGCCGAGGCTCTGCAGGGCCGCCGCCAGCGAGCGGGCGCGGGCGTGGATTTCACCGACAGTCACGGCCGCTACCGTGTCGGCGGTGGCGAACACCACCGGAGTCGAGTCATGAGCTCGTGCACCGGTTTCGAAGGCGTCCAGACAAGTTCGGTGCGAGAACCAACCGTCGCGATACCACTTGTCACGCAGCGCCTCGTAGTCGAAGGGCATGCAGGCAATGTACCGACCGCGGCGCGGGTACGATACCGAGACATAGTTTACTCAGTTATATTCCCGCAGAATGCAGCAGAGATTGCGGCGGATCGCGATGCATTGAGACATGCGCAACGAAAGGAGGAGCGTGGCCGTTGACCGACTGCTGCCGACAGCAGAAGCGCACGAACTCATCGACTTGGTGCGGCAGGTGGCCGACAAGGTGCTCGATCCCATCGTCGATCGCCACGAACGGGAACACAGCTATCCCGAAGGCGTCTTCAAGACGTTGGGTAATGCAGGCCTGCTCAGCCTGCCTCAGCCAACCGAATGGGGCGGAGGCGGCCAGCCTTTCGAGGTTTACCTGCAGGTACTGGAGGAATTGGCGGCCCGATGGGCGGCGGTGGCGGTGGCGGTCAGCGTGCATAGCCTCGCGTGCCACCCGCTGCTGACATACGGCTCCGAGGAGCAGCAAAGACGGTGGCTACCCGACATGTTGGGAGGCAGCTTGATTGGCGCCTACAGTCTTTCCGAACCAGACGCCGGTTCCGACGCAGCCGCGCTTCGGTGCGAGGCGACACGGACTTCCAACGGGTACCAGGTCAACGGCACCAAAGCGTGGATCACCCACGGAGGCCTCGCCGACTTCTATACGCTCTTCGCCCGCACCGGTAGTGGCTCACAAGGTATCAGTTGCTTTCTCGTCCCCGGCGACGCGGCGGGTCTCACATTCGGTGCGCCGGAGGACAAAATGGGACTCAACGCAGTACCGACCACATCGGCTTTTTACGATGCAGTTGACGTGGCGGAGGACCGGCGTATCGGTGATGAGGGCCAGGGCCTGTCCATCGCGTTCAGTGCGCTCGACAGCGGACGGCTCGGCATTGCGGCGGTCGCCGTCGGCATCTCGCAGGCGGCGCTGGACGAAGCCGTTGCCTACGCGCAACAGCGAACCACATTCGGGCGCAAGATCATCGACCACCAGGGTCTCGGTTTCCTGCTGGCGGACATGGCGGCTGCCGTCGAGTCTGCTCGCGCCACCTACCTCGACGCCGCACGGCGGCGTGACGCCGGCAGGGCGTATTCGCGGAACGCGTCCGTCGCCAAGCTGGTGGCCACGGATGCCGCCATGAAAGTCACCACCGATGCCGTGCAGGTATTCGGTGGCTACGGCTATACCCGCGACTACCGGGTTGAGCGGTACATGCGCGAGGCGAAGATTACCCAGATCTTCGAAGGAACCAATCAGATTCAGCGTCTGGTGATAAGCCGTCAACTGAAGGCCGCCGCGGGAGGCAGCAACGCGCGGAAAGCGCCGTGACTCACGTGCCGCACGTATGCGCAACCCCCCGTCGCGCATAGGCTTTCGCTGTTGATGGTGTAAGAGCCGGATAACTGATCGCCAGGCCAGACCTGTGATCTAGATGGGATCGAAGGCGGAGATCAGCCAGCGGTCGCCACTTTTGTCCAGCGTCACCCGGACAGCCGAGGCGGTGTCGGAGGGCACATCATTGCCAACCGTCACCGTCTGGTTGACATATACCAAGACGACGGCATGGTTTGGGGTCGCCGACACCGAGGCCGCGGCAGGAACGGTGGCAATCGCCGAGATGTGCTCCTTTTTCGCGCCCGGTATCACCACGTCGTGAGTTAACTGGGTGTAAGAGTCCTTGAACTTGCCCGTCAGTCGATCACCGGCGGCGTCAAGGTCCTTTTCGACGCGGTCGGGCTGGTAGGACAGAATTGCAGCGGTGGAATCCTTTGCCGCGGCTACTGATTCGATGCCTGCGGCGCTGGATCCGCGGTTCTGCGTGTTCTGCCAATAAAAGATCCCGGCGGCCGCCGCGGCGAGGACCGCCAGTACGGGCAGCACGCCAAATGCGATTACCCGGGACCACTTGAGCCCGCGCATACGCGCTCGCAGCTTCGCCCCTCTTGCTTCTTGCTTGTTCGCCTCGTCAGAGGAAGTATCGTCCGTTTCGGCAACGTCTTCCACGTCGACGGCGTCCTGTCCGTCGTCACCGGCCTCTTCGGTTTCGTCTACCTCATCGTCAACTTGCTCGGTGTTTTCCTCGGCGACGGACGCTTCGTCCTGGTCTGTGGCGGAATCCGCCAATTCAACCCGCATTTAGATGGTCCTTTTCTGGTGATAATCTCGACCGCCGATGATTCGCAAAGATTGCAGCCATCACGGAACGAATACGACGTTGGAGACCTTCTCCTCGCTTCCAACCTTCTGCACGGTGACGCGCATCCGCCAATGTCGCGAATCCTGTTCGGCGGCACCAATATTCGAAGTCTTGACCGAAACGGCAACAAGCACTTGAGCCTCGTTGCCCGATTGTGACTCCAGGCCCGCGTCGGTGATGGTTCCTACCGACTTTGACTGCGCTTTTTTGACGACCTCGATGAAGGGTCTGGACCGGTGAGAGAAGTCTTCGTAGAACGTGCCGGTCGCCGAGTCCAGGATGCGCTGGATGTCGGCGTCGGCATGTTCCCAGTCGATTGTCGTCAGGTTTAGCGCGCCTTGCCTCGCGACCTGCACAAGCTGCTCGCGCTGTTCTCGGACCTGCTGTGACTGATGCATCTGCCACCCGAACCAACCCGCCAGCGCCCCGAAGGACAGCACTAGGACCGATCCGGCCACCATCGCCAATCGCACTGGTGATCTGAGCTTCCTGGCCGGCGCAGCGTCTTCGGATTCACCGTCGTCATCGTCACCTGAAACATCGGTGTCGTCGCCCTCTTCCGTCCGGGTCTCGTCCTCCGTCGCCTCGGACGAGGGTGCCGTTTCGGCGGTCTCCTCATCAGCGATGACCGATTCAGGCGAATCCTCGTCAGTGGGCTCGGGCGAAGCGGATGTGTCGGCCGGGTCGGTCCCGCTCAATTTCTCTTTGGCGGCATCAGCATGCTTTGCCATGTTTGGTCCTTCCTGGTACCACGGGCGAGATCGGTTTGTGTGTACATGCGCCCGTCGGGTCCCATGTACATGCCAGTGGCTGGGTCATATTGGACAGCCGCTATCGGCGGTGGACCCGGCGGCGACGGTGGCGGGACCTGGCCGGGCGGCTCTTGGCCGGGCCTGAACTGTGGCACACCCTGCCCGGTGTAGGTCGCGTTCGGATCGCCCTTCCAATTCCAGCCCTCGTTCAAAGGCACGTAGGTTTGGTCGCTTTCGCACATCTTGACCGTCGGAGCACGTTTACCTGGACGTGTCTCGCAGGGATAGTTGTGGGCACCGCGCACGTTGAGCATCGAATCCTGCGGCACTCGGCAGTAGACGTCTCCCGCGGGGGGATCCGGGTAGTCCTCGTAGCTGGGAGCGCGCTGCTGCTGGGGCGGCAAGAAGCCGGTCGTGCATGGGGGTGGCCAGTTGAGGTTCAGGTTGAAGCTCAGGAAAGCCCCCTTGTAATCCTGCTTGGTGTTGTAATTGGCCAGACTGACCCCTTGAATGTCGGCCGCGCCCTGCGGCAGTTCCACCAGCAGCGCTTCCAGATTGTCCCGGTAGGTAACGGCCACCTGCCCGACACTGACCAGGTTGGCCAACACGATCGGCAGCGTGGGGTTCAACCGCTCGAACAGCTGCCGGGCCTCAGCCGCCGCGGAGCTGCCGTTTCGCAACAAGCCCGCGACGGAGGCGTCGTTGTTGCGCAGGCCAGACGTGATGGTGGCCAGGTGGGCCGCCCAGGCCCGGACCGCATCTGAGGACTCGGTTTGGCTGTCAAGCAGCGGCTTCGACTCGTCGATCAACGTCACCAGCGCGTCAAGATTCTTCCGGCTGTCGATCGCCAGCTTCGAGGTCCCGTTCAGCAGCCGGGAAAGGTCCGGACCCAGACCGCCGAACCCGACATAGGACTCGTCGACCACCGTTTTCAGATTGTCTCGGGGAATCACCGATAAACCGCGGTTGGTCGCCTCCAGCAGCGAGTTGATATCCGGCGGAACGTACGTACGGTCGACGGGGACGACGTCGCCGTCTTTCAATAACGGCCCTTGCGCACCGCGAGGCACCAGCTCGACGTATTGTTCGCCCACCGCCGACACGCTGTGCACTTGCGCATTGAGGTTTGCCGGGATGGGAACATCGGAATCGAGCTGAAGCACCGCCTCGGCGCCTCTGTCGGTCAGCTGCACCGCTTGCACCCGCCCCACTTCGACGCCTCGGTAGGTGACATTCCCGCCCGGATACAGTCCACCGGCCTCGGGTAGCTCCACCCTGACCGTGTAGCGGTCGACGCCGAAGAACACCATCGGTGCCTGCATGTAGTTCCAGAACATGACGGTGCCCGCGAACAGGCTGATCACGGCGAATACCACCAGCTGGATCTTCGTCTGTCTGACGAGTTTCATCTCAGCGCCCCTGATCCATGTGGTAGGGGACAACCAGCGGATTGCCGGGGTTGTATGGTCCACCCGCGGTACACGGGCTGGGCATTTGGCCGATGGTGCGGCCCCATTGCAGCTCCAGCTCGGTCAGATTGCACTCGAACCGGGTGCCGGTGAAAAACGCCGCGTCGATCCGACTCAATGTCAGGTCGATCACCGCGGTCAAGTTTGCGTAGTCTCCGCGTATCCATTTGTCGAGCGACTCCGCAGGGAATGGGAAAGTTCCGTAGAAGCCCAGCGAGCGGGTCAACGCCGGGCCGGCATCGGCCAGTGATTGCACCACGGGGCCAAGATCTTTCAGTTCTCTCACCAGGTTTTCCTTGGTCCTGTTGATCGAGTCGGCGGCAAGCGCACTGAATTTTCCGAGTTCGCCGAGTGCATCGGCCAGGCTGTTCCGCTCGTCCTTGAGGACAGTCAACGCTTCCGGAATGGTTTTCAGGGCCTTGTCGATAACCGCCTTCTGATCGGCGAACTGGCCGACGAAACTATTGAGGCTGTCCGTAGCGGCGATGATGTCGTTTTTCTGGTCGTTCAGATAGCTGACGAATTTGTCGAGCTGCCCGAGCAGGCTGCGCAGATCGTTTTCGCGACCGGAGAAGGCGGTGCTTAGCGTCTTGGTGATGTCCTGGACTTGGCCCAGGCCGCCACCGTTGAGCAGCAGCGAAACGGCGGCCAGTGTCCGTTCGGTGGAGGGATATGCCCCGGCCGACGCCAACGGGATCAGCGACCCATCCTTCAGCTTGCCCTGAGGGGGCACCCCGACGGGCGGTGCCAGTTCAATGTGCACCGAACCGAGCAGGCTGGTTTGACCCAGGGTGGCCGTTGCGTTGGCGGGTAGTTGGACGCCACCGTCGATCGCCATGGTGACAAGCGCGTGCCAGCCCTGTAGTTCGACCTTGGTCACATTGCCGATCGTCACGTCATTGACGCGTACGCGCGAATTCTGTTGCAAATTCTGCACATCGGGCATCTGCGCTCGAATGGTGTACGAGCCCTCGCCATAACCTTTGGTCCCCGGCAACCGGATCGAGTTGACGCCACGAAAGTCGCAGCCGGAAACTGTTGCCAGCACCAACGTTGCCAATAGCGCCCCCGCGGCCCGGTACCAGCGCGGTCGTCGATTCATTGTCCGCCTCCGGGAGGCAACATCATGCCGGGCAGGCCCTCGCTCGGGTTGGTCGATACCCGTTGTGGCGGAGGCGGTTCCGTCGGCGCGCCAGGAGGTGACGGGGGAACATAGTCCGGGCGCAGCCAGTCCTCGCTGTAGGTAAGCTCGTTGGGGCGCGCCGCCGCGCCCACAAACAGGTTTTCTCCCAGCGGAAAGTAGTTCAGCTGGCGGTTCTTGATGATCGGCGCTAAATACTGCGCACACAGCTTCGCCGATTCCTGGGCGCCTCGGCGCGCAGCGGCCTGCACTGCCCCGCAAAGGAACTGGATTGGGTTGGCGAAGTTGTTCAACGCCAAGGCCCCGGTCAGCGTGCCTTGTGCGGGTTGGTAGATGTTGAGGAAGTTCTGGAATGCCGTCGGTGCTACGTGCAGAAGTTGCTTAACGTCGTCCAGGCTCTCGTTGAGGGCTGTAGTCACCGACGCCAGCTTGTCCGAGGTGGTACCTACCGCCTCTCGGTTTTCGGCCAGGAAGCTTGCGACGTCGTCGACCACATTGTTGAGGTCGCGTACAGCGTTGGCGACCTCATCGGGGTCGTTGGCCAGCAAGCCCGTCACTGAGGCCAGATTTTGGTTCAGTTGTTGCAGCAGGTCGCGGCTATCGCGCAGTGCCGAGACAAGAAGCGACAGGTTTTTGACGCTGCTGAAAAGGTCGTTGCTGTGGTCACCGAGCGCCGAAATCGCCTGTGACAGCTTGGTGATCGTGTCGCGAATGTTCGGGCCCTGGCCCCGCAGATTCTCGGCTGCCGTATTGACGAAGGTTCCTAAGGTGCTGGTTCCACCCGGTGTGGTTGGCTGCAATACCTCCGTCAGCCTCTCGAGCTGCTGCCGAAAGTCGTCGTATTCCACCGGTACCGCGGTCCGTTCCTGCGAGAGCACTGTCTGGTCGGCCATCACCGGACCTCCGGTGTAGGCGGGTGTCAGCTGAATGGATCGCGGCGTCACCAGTGACGGCGAGAGGATCACGGCGTTGGCGTTGGCCGGCACCTTGTATTTGTCTTTGTACCAGAAGGTGATCTTGACGTGATCGGGTTGTGGTTCGATTTCTTCGACCTTGCCGACCGGCACGCCCAAGATGACGACGCTGTCACCTTTGTAGAGACCGGTGCTGTTTGCGAAATAGCCGACCACGGTGATGCGACCGGCCCCGGCCGCCGTCCGCACGACGGTAATTATGCCGCCGATCAGCACAACGACCAGCGCGACGGCCAATCCGATCCGTGCGCCACGCGGGCTCATTGTCCACCGCCTTGGCCGGGCTGCGGCGGCGCCGGCAGTGCGGGCGGACCTGGCGGCGGGCCACCGGGTGGCGGCGCGGGCGGCGGCGGTCGGTAGGGATAGCAACCAGGCCCCGGCAGCGCCATGCCAGGCAAGCCACATTGGTGGTCGTCGGGGTTGCCCGTAATGGCGTCGGGCAAATTCAAGCGCGGTTCCCCGCCCTGGCCGGTCCGCGGGAATGGGATTGGCAGTGGCGGTGTCCCTGGCTGGCCGGTCTGTGGGTCAGCGCGTTGGGTGGGCAGCAGCACATTCGGGTCCAGCCCGAGATCGGAGAACGCCGCATCGATGAACGGCTGCACGAACTGCCCGGGAAACAAGTTGACCAG
>JAVROZ010000649.1:0-4542 GCA_032162485.1 Mycobacterium sp. | reverse complement strand
CCGAATACGCCGTCAACAACATCAACACCCTGATACCGGTCCCCGACACCATGTCGGATGCGGAGGCAACGCTGGTGGTGACCGCAGGCACCGCGATGTACGGGCTGACCGAACTCGGCGGCCTGGTGGCCGGAGAAGGTCTCGCCGTGTTGGGGCCGGGACCGATCGGATTGCTCAGCGTCGCTGTGGCCAAGACGCTGGGTGCATCGCCGGTTTTCCTGACCGGGACGCGCGATAACCGCCTTCAGATCGGCCGCGCGTTGGGCGCAGATCACGTGATCAACGTGCGCAACGAGGATCCCGTGGAAGCGGTGCGCCGAATCACTGGTGGCACGGGACTGGATTACGTACTGGAGTGTTCAGGCGCACCCGACGCCGTGAACCAGGGCGCACGCATGCTCAACCGAGGCGGCCGCATCTGCCTCGCCGCCTTCCCGCCCGAGCCGGCGTCGGTCGACATCGCCCATCTCGTGCGCAACAACATCTACCTCTATGGCATCCGCGGCGAGGGCAAAAGCGCCACGCACCGCGCCGAGGCACTCATGTCGCAGAAACGCTTCGATGCCACCAAGATCCACACCCACACATTCGGCCTGCACGAATTGCCCACGGCGTTGCGCTATGTCGGCGAACACATCGACGATGCGATCAAGGTGGTCATGACGACCCGGAAATAACACCTCACCCGGGCGATTTAGTGTCGCTTCGTCATCGTCAACACTCGGACCGCCCCGAGGCCCTCGCACAGAACCAGCTGCTGTCCATCACATTCATGCTGCGGTCCTTGGCAATTCGCTATCACCCACGTAATAGCGCACTATTTCCTAGATCCACGCTAGCTCGACCTTTTGCCAGCCGTTCAGCAGCGCCGTCGGGTTACGCTCCAGCCTTCCGTCTATCGCTAGCCGGTCGAGATACGGAAGTAATCCACCAAGCGCCGCCCGCACCTCCTGACCGGCCAGGTGCGCGCCCAGACAGAAGTGGATGCCGTGTCCGAATGCCAGGTTCTTGCCCGGGGGCCGGTTGATCAGGAAGCGGTCGGGGTCATCGAAGCGGCGCGGATCTCGGTTCGCCGCGGCCATGTGCAATGCGATGATGGCGCCCTTGGGGATTGGGGTGCCGGCGATCTCGCTGTCTTCGGTCGCCTCGCGAAAAGCGAACTGGATCGGACAGGTCAATCGATTGGCTTCGTCGACAGCACTGGGCAGCAGTCCAGGATCGTCGAGCAATAGCCTGAGCTGGTCGGGGTTGGCCAGCAATTCGACCACGGCGTTACCGATGAGATTCGTCGTCGTCTCGTTGCCGGCGACCATGATGGTGATCGCCACCATCAGTGTTTCAACATTGCTCAGCGACTCGTTGTCGATCGCCGCGACCATCGCACTGACCAAGTCGCCCTTCGGTTCTGTGCGACGCGCCTCGATCAACGGCACGAAGTACGTGCTGAACTCCTTGATGGTGCTCAACATTAACTCATTGCGTTCGGCGGGGCTGCTGAACACCCCACCCGCTGCGGCGGCGAACGCGTCCGACCACCGCTTGGCCTGGCTGTAATGAGTGCCATCGATACCCAGGATGTAGCAGATCATTTCGACGGGCAACGGGACGGCGAGGCGCTCCACGACATCGAAGGCGGGCTGGTCTTCGATTCCGGCCAAACAGCTTTCGACGATCCCCTCGATCGTAGTCACCATCTCTTTGATGCGCGGGGGCGTGAATCCCCGGCTGACGATGCGGCGCATCCGGGTGTGCTGGGGCGGGTCGGCTGCGGCAATGGTCTTCGCAGAAGCCATCTCGGCCATGTCCACCGGAATGCCCGCGGCCAGCGCAAGCAGTCGCTCGAGCACCTCCGGTTTCATCTCGTCCTCGGGGGGCGCGGATCCCTCGTAGGGATTGGGTCGCGACGAGAACTGCTGTGGGCTCGACTGCACTGCCTTGACATCGTCGAACCGCGACACCACCCAGATGTCAGAGTTGGTGTGGTAGACCGGAAATCGCTCCCGCAGTTCGGCGAGTACGTGCGGCAGCTGGTCTGGTGGCCCAGGCTTGAACGGGTCGAAGATCATGCCTCAGTCCCAAAACCGATACAGCGTGCGGGCATTGAGCTCGACGATCTTTCTTGCCTCGTCGTCCGGCACATCGACCAGGTGTTCCGATAGCAACTTGCGGGTGTGCGGCCAGTTGGAGTCCGAGTGCGGATAGTCGCTTTCGAACATGATGTTGTCGATGCCAATGCGATGCCGTTGTTCGATTCCCGATTGGTCGGAGATGAAGCAGCCGTAGATGTGCTCCCGGAACAGCTCTGAGGGCAGCTTTTCACTGTTGATGTTGCACCAGAACTTGTGCCGGCCCCAGGAGTAGTCAATCCGTTCCAGCAGATACGGCATCCAGCCGATGCCGCCCTCGGAAAGCGCAACCTTGAGGTTGGGGAACTTGTAGAACACGTCGGACATGAGCAGGTCGACGGTGGCCATCATCGAGTTCAGTCCGAAAAGCGCAATGCCGATGAACATGTCGCCGTCCGGCGCGAGACCCAGCGGCATACCACCGGAGCCAAAATGCATCGACAGCGGAAGTTCCGCTTCCTCGCAGATACGCAGGATTGGATCCCAATGGTCGGTGTGGAACGACGGCAGGCCCAGTTTGTGCGGCGCCTCGATGAACGAGACCGACTTCGCGCCCTTGGCGGCGGTCCGTTCGATCTCGGCCACCGACGCGTCGATATCCCAGAACGGCACCATCATCAACGGGATCTGCCGCTCGGGGGCGTAGGCACACCACTCGTCGAGGATGAAATCGTTGTACGCGACGATGCACAGCTTCGCGAAATCCTTATCCTCAGCAGCGAAAAACGTGCTGCCGGCGAAGCCGCCAAAGTTCGGAAAGCACAGTTGGGCCCAGGTGCCCTCGATGTCCATGTCCTTGATGCGGTCCTCGATGTCGTGGCAGCCGGGCAGCATGTCGTCATAGCTGCGTGGGTCCATGCCAAAGTCGCGCGGGTGCTTGCCCGCCACCGCATTGAGAGCAAAGTTGCCTGACTGTCGCCCTTCGTAGAGCCAGGTGTCGTTGCCGTCGGGGAGCTTCACGATGCGCGGCGCGACGTCCTCGTACTTCGAAGGAAGGCGGTCAAGCCAAACCCGGGGATGTTCGATGACGTGGTCGTCAACGGAAATGATTCTTGCGTCATCGGGAAGCATGTGATCTCTTTCTGAAAGGCGTCGCATCTCAACAGTAGAACGCTACCTGCGTCAGATGCAACGGTCATACTATATTAACGCCAGCAAGTAACCCATCACCGAGAGGCTCTGAGATGGCCGATACCAACGTGCTCGTGATTACCGGCGGCGCCGGAGGAATGGGGTTCGCTTGTGCCGGCGCTCTCGCCGACCGGGGCCACTTACTGCTTGTCGACGTCGACGAGGGGCAACTCGCGGAAGCGCGCTCCCTGCTCAGCGCACAGGGAGCGAGTGTCGACACACTGCAGTGCGACGTCACCTCACCTGCTGACGTCGCCGCTCTCGCTGACCGAGTACGCGCCTCAGGCCGTCTTCGATGTCTTGTGCACACCGTGGGGGTCTCCCCCGAGATGGCCGACGCACGCACCATAATCCAGGTGGACCTGGTCGGCAGCGTGCGCGTCACTGACGCGGTATTCCCCCTGGTCGAGCCCGGGAGTTCAGCAATCCTGTTCGGCTCGATCGCCGGCTACAGCGACGTGGACCCAGCCGTCGAGAAATTGCTCTGCGATCCCCTGACCGACGGCCTGTTCAACACATTGGAGCAGGCCCTGGACCAACCGATGGACAGCGCGACGGCTTACGTACTGGCCAAGCGCGGGGTGATGCGACTGGCCGAACGGCTGGCCACGCCCTGGGGTGCCAAAGGTGGACGCGTCGTTGCCATCTCGCCGGGGCTTATCGATACTGCGATGGGTCGGCTGGAGCTCGAGCGACAGCCCATCATTCCGCAGATGATCGAGCTGACGCCGGTTAAACGACCCGAAAGCCCGCTGCCCGGCCGAGTGGGCGAGATCGCCGCTCTGGTCGCTTTCCTCGAATCCGACGGCGCGGGGTTCATCTCCGGATGCGACATCCGCGTTGACGGCGGCCTGGTCGGTGCGGCCAGGGACATGCTGGGAGGCGGTTGATGGTGGTGCTGCATGCAGACGCACTCGACCCCGAAATCCGTGCGGCCGTCCGCGACCTTCCCGACTTTGTTTTCTCGGCCGAGTCCGTGCCGATGATGCGGCAGAACGCGGTGTTCACACGCGTCCCGGCGCCGGACATCGAACGCACCGAGCTGACGACCGAACCGGACGGCGGGGTCGTGATGACCATGCTGCGACCGCGCGATGCCGCGCATCAAGTCGAGGACCTGCCCGTCCTCTACTGGATGCACGGCGGCGGGACGGTAATCGGCAACCGCTTCATGGACGATTCCCGCTTGGCCGAATGGTCCCGGTCGCTTACCTGCGTCTGTATCAGCGTCGAGTACCAATTGGCCCCAGAAGCGCCATACCCGGCGCCGATCGACGATTGCGAC
>JAVROZ010000648.1:0-3008 GCA_032162485.1 Mycobacterium sp. | reverse complement strand
GGCCCGCGAGTTGGCTGGCCGTGGCGCGAAAATCATCATGGCCGTCCGCAACACCGGCAAGGGCAAAACTGTCGCACAGCAGATTGGCGGCGCCGTCGAGGTGCGCGAGCTCGACCTGCAGGACCTGAAGTCCGTCCGGCGGTTTGCCGATGGCGTCGACCAGGCCGACATTCTCATCAACAACGCCGGCATCATGGCCGCCCCGTTTGCCTTGACCACCGACGGCTTCGAGAGCCAGATCGGCACCAATCATCTGGGCCATTTCGCGCTGACCAACCTGCTGCTGCCCAAGCTCAGCGACCGGGTGGTGACGGTGTCCTCGATGGCGCACTGGCCGGGACGGATCAACCTGGCCGACCTGAACTGGAAGAACCGGCGCTACAAACCGTGGCTGGCGTACAGCCAGTCCAAGCTGGCCAACCTGCTGTTCACTCGCGAACTGCAGCGTCGTCTGGCCGCGGCTGCTTCGCCGTTGCGTGCCCTGGCAGCCCATCCCGGCTACTCGCACACCAACCTGCAGGGTGCTACCGGCCGCAAGCTGGGAGATGCGGTCATTTCGGTAGCCACCTGGGTGATCGGGACCGACGCCGACTTCGGTGCCCGGCAGACGTTGTTTGCGGCATCCCAGGATCTGCCCGGCAACACCTTTGTCGGGCCCCGATTCGGCTACCTCGGACGGACCCAACCCATCGGGCGCAGCCGACGAGCGCAAGACACGTCGACCGCCGGCGCGCTGTGGGACCTGTCGGAGCAGCTCACAGACACCAAATTTCCGCTCTGATAGCACCGGCGATTCCCGCTTTGCAGACGATCGCCCCTCCAGCGAGGGGTGAGTGTGACGGATGTGGCGTGCTATCACCGTGCCGCCGGTCACCGAATTTCCGCCTTGCCCCGCGCATGCGTTAACCTGACCAGGCGTCACGGCGAGGGTGGCCGGCCATTTGGCCAGCACACCGTTATCGACGGAGACCGACATCGAACTGTCGCGCTCCCTGGCCGTGCCCTAGACACAGGAGCGACACATGGCTAAAGCTGCAGGCAACCAACTCACCGCTATCGTGCGTACCGAGACCGGTAAGGGCGCGTCCCGGCGGGCCCGGCGCGAGGGCAAGATTCCCGCGGTCCTCTACGGCCACGGCGCCGAGCCGCAGCACCTCGAGTTGCCCGGCCGCGACTTCGCAGCGGTTCTGCGCCACTCGGGGACCAACGCGGTGCTGACCCTGGATATCGCCGGCAAAGAGCAGTTCGCGCTGACCAAGGCACTGGACATTCACCCGATCAAACGCAGCATTCAGCACGCGGATCTGCTGGTCGTGCGTCGTGGCGAAAAGGTCACCGTCGAGGTCTCCGTCATCGTCGAAGGTGAGCCCGGACCCGACACCCTGGTGACGCAGGAGACGAACGCCATCGAGATCGAGGCGGAGGCCCTGTCCATTCCCGAGCAGTTGACGGTGTCCATCGAGGGCGCCGGAGCTGGCACCCAGTTCACCGCCGCGCAGATCCCGCTGCCGAGCGGCACCACCCTGGTCTCTGACCCGGAGTTGCTTGTCGTCAACGTGGTGCAGGCGCCGACCGCCGAGGACCTCGCGGAAGAGGGCGCCGGCGAGGAAGGCACAGCTGCGGAAGCGGAGGCGGCCGACGAGGACGGCGAGGCCACGGAGGGCGGGACAGCCGCCGACGAGTCCGAGTAGCGCAGCGTGGCCGAACCCCTTTTGGTGGTCGGCCTGGGCAACCCCGGGGACAACTACGCCCGGACCCGGCACAACGTCGGGTTCATGGTCGCCGACCTGCTCGCTGGTCGGCTGGGCTCAAAGTTCAAAGCGCACAAGCGTTCCGGTGCCGAGGTCGCCACGGGGCGGTTAGCCGGACGATCTGTGGTGCTGGCCAAACCGCGCTGCTACATGAACGAGTCCGGTCGCCAAGTGGGTCCGCTTGCCAAGTTTTACTCGGTGCAGCCGGCCGACATCATCGTCCTGCATGACGAGCTCGATCTCGACTTCGGCCGGATCCGGCTCAAGCTGGGCGGCGGCGAGGGTGGCCACAACGGGTTGCGCTCGGTGGCTTCCGCCTTGGGTACCAAAGACTTTCAGCGGGTGCGCATCGGAATCGGCCGCCCGCCCGGACGCAAAGACCCGGCGACTTTCGTATTGGAGCCCTTCAGCGCAAGCGAACGCTCCGAGGTACCGACGATCTGCGAACAGGCCGCTGACGCCACCGAACTGCTCATTGAATTGGGCCTGGAACCCGCCCAGAACCGGGTGCACGCGTGGTGATCGCGCGTCACACAGCCGACCTGATGCTGATATGCGTGATGTCCTATGCCACTAGCCAATTCACCAACATCGAGGCTGTACCGTGACGGTGCCTAACCGGCAAAGAATCAGGAGTCTAACGATGACGTCCACTAGCGCATTGTGGCTCTTTCCGCTGATTGCTGCGGGCGGTGTTCTGCAAGCGATGGGCGGTCCGATGAACAATGCGCTACGCGTATCTCTGGTAAACCCCTGGTTGGCCACTTTGGTGTCATTCGGCCTCATCGTGCCGATTTTCCTCGTGGTCGCGGCGGTATTCGTTCGCCCGCTGCCGACTGCAGCGGGCATTGCCGGCATGCCTTGGTGGGCGCCGCTGGGCGGCATTATCGGCTCGGTCGCGGTCGTCGCCGGTTTGCTGTTCATCGGAACCGTCGGCGCCGGCACCTACGCCGCGTTGACCGTGAGCGCCAATCTGCTCGCCTCGGTGATGATCGACCATTTCGGGTGGCTGGGGGTGTCGGCGCACCCGCTGACACCACAGCGCGCGCTCGGCGCGGTCGCATTGGTAGCCGGAGTCGTTCTGATCAGCAGCAGCTGATTAGCTTGCGTGGCTCAGGTGACGAGTGTGACCGAATTCGTCCGCCGCAGCTTGCCCGACGGCGTCTTCGGAATCGTGCCCGGACCGAGCACGACGACGTTGCGTGGCCGCACATCGACCTCTTTGACCACCTCATGGGCCACCTGATGCTCAATGCG
>JAVROZ010000647.1:0-4612 GCA_032162485.1 Mycobacterium sp. | reverse complement strand
CTACCGATCAGCTGCCGGGTCCGGGGCGTCAGCTCAACGCGGTCGCGGTTGCCGCGGGTTGGCACAACGACGACGGCGGCGAATTCCTGGACAACTACCTACGAGTGACACGGAGAGCAAAAGCGGTGGTGCGCAAGGTGTTCGGGACTTGAGTCAGGATGCCGGCGCGCTGAGCGCCATATTCGAGGTGTTGAGCGAGGAAGAAGCCGACCGGGTGACCGGCTTGTATGCGCCACTGGCGCAAGCGGTCCGGGAGCTCATCGGCGCGACCATCCGCACCGAGGTCGACGACGCCACCGTCGGACAGGCGCGGGCCGACATCGAAGCGGTGACCGAGTCGTTGCGGCAACGGACTCGGCCCGATCGGGTGAGCCTGCGCGTCGACGGTCGTCCGCTCCCGTTGGGCAACGCCGTCGTCGGCGTCTGCAACCCGATCGCTCCGCCGATCGAAGTCCATCACGACGGCGGCGGGCGCTGCTGGAGCGAGTTCGTCCTCGGTGTCGCCTATGAGGGCCCACCCTCGCTGGTGCACGGCGGCGTCAGCGCGCTGGTGCTCGACCACATGCTCGGCGAGGCTGCCAGCGAGGGACTGTCCAAGCCGCGGTTCACCGGAACGATCACGGTGAAGTACCTGCGTGGCACGCCGCTGGGACCGCTGCGTTGCGAGGCCTGGATAGAGCGTAATGAGGGCGTCAAAGTCTTTGCCCGCGGCACTATTTCGGATGCCGCCGGTATCACCGTGGAGGCCGACGGGGTCTTTATCGAGCCGTCGTGGGTGCGGGAGGGGCAATGAAGTTCTACGTCAGCAGCGCCTTCCTGGACACTGCCGAGGTCATCGAAATCGCCAAGGCCGCTGACGATCTAGGCTACGACGGCCTCGGGATCCCCGACCACGTCGTCAACCTCGAGACGCTGGAGACTCCGTACCCGTACACCAAGAACGGGCAACGCCGATGGCAGCCCTTCACCGACTGGCCCGACCCGTGGGTGCTGGTGGGTGCGCTGGCACAGGTCACCACGCGGCTGAAGTTCGTCAACACGGTCTACATTCCCGCGATGCGCAACCCGTATTCGGCGGCAAAAGCCATTGGTACCGCCGCACTGCTGGCCTCGGGCCGGGTCGAGTTGGGTATCGGCGTGGGGTGGTGCCGCGAGGAATTCGCTTTGATGGGTGAGCAGTTCGCGGCCCGCGGCAAGCGCACCGATGAAATGATCGACTTGATGCGCGAGCTGTGGCAACCGGGCTGGACGGAGTTCGACGGCCGGTTCTACCAGGCGCCGCGGCTGGAAATGCAGCCGACTCCGCCGCCGATACCGGTGTACGTCGGCGGGCTCAGTGACATCGCGCTGCGTCGCGCGGCCCGCTACGACGGCTGGATCGGGGACTTCATCAAGACCGACCGCGCGATCGAGTCGGTGCGCCGGTTGACTGAGCTACGCGCCGAAAACGGTTTGTCTATGCACGGTTTCACCGTTCTGACGCCGCTGACCGACGCTCTCACCATCGCGGACTATCAACGCGCCGAGGCGGGTGGAATCACCGGCGTCATCACCATGCCATGGGTGTTCTACGCCGGACGAGATGCCACCCTGGCCGAAAAGATCGACGGCATGCGGCGCTTTCGCAAGGACCTCGCGCTCGACGCCTAGTGACTGAGCAGTGTGCCGAATTAGCCGTTGGCCAGCCACCATTGGTGCAGGGCAGCCATGTCCGTGTTGGCCGAGCGGATGGAGCCCAACACGTTTTTGCCGTCGGATGTCAAATGGCGCATGCGTGGGCCCTTCTGGTTCGCAAATTAGCCTTCGCGTGACTCGACGCAGCGGCCAGTCAAAGCTGGGAGTGAATGGAGCGTAGCCCAAGGCCCGCGAACATCGGAAGACCATGAGTCCAGGGTTCCTGCGCTGCCTTTGGCGGCTTCCGGCGCTGAAATCTAGGAACCCGGGTTGGTCGGCAACTCACATTGCCCGGTGCCCAGCGCACCAGTTAGGTTGTGCGGGAAGGGCTCTACGCGACATCGTTACCAATTCCCTTTTTCGCGGTTCGGACGTGTGCGAAATCGCTTGTGCCCCAAACCTTGCAGAGGGGGCGCGAGGCCGCGAAGTCCGACTACTATTTGGGCACCTGTCGTAGGTGCGCGATTTCGTTGCCCCACACCGCGCGGGCCCCCGTGTCGCCGATGCGGTAGATCTGGATCATCGACGCAACTCCCACCACGACCGCGACCAGAGCGACAACGATCTGCGCAGGCAACCGACGCTGCTCGGAGCGGCGTTCAATGACGTGCAGCACCGCCAGCATAATGGCCACCACTAGCAGGGCCACGGAGAAGTAGATCATCCAGCTGCCCCGCTCGGCGTGCTGCTGCAGGAGCGGGTCGGGGCTGCGGCGCAGGTCGTAGAGCCACTCGCCGGCGTCGACCGTGATCGGCGTCAACGCCGTGATCACGACGGCCAGGACCAGCGTCGCCCACACGATGTGCCCCCGCCGCACAGCCGGCCATAAGGCACAGACCATTTCGAGCACCGCTGTCAGTGGCACCAGGACGACCA
Source organism: Mycobacterium sp. (assembly GCA_032162485.1). GTDB lineage: Bacteria > Actinomycetota > Actinomycetes > Mycobacteriales > Mycobacteriaceae > Mycobacterium. The sequence continues at coordinate 2,062 of JAVROZ010000647.1, read as the reverse complement.
GGAAGTGGACGAGAAGGACGTGGGAAGGCAACCCGCTGAAAACGGTCATCGGAACTCCTGCCCTTAGGGTGTCGCTGCCACTCGATGCCGCTCGATCCTTTCACCCATCGCTGTGCGATACCTGAAAGGGGTCAACGCGCGATTATTTGAACTGGACTGCGGTCTGAAGTGTGAGCTCCGAAATATCCGAACGACTCTTTCCGCCGGTGCTCCCCAGGGTGCTAATCCAAACCAGTACGAATGTTGTTGGTGTGGAAGATGTTACGGGGACGACGTTGTGGCCGGGCCGCAACTCGGCGGGCGGACTGAGTTCAGTGGTGTCGCTGAGCTTCGCCGGCGTCGCGCTTGAGCAGGCTCGGATCTGCACCACGGTGCCGACGCTGTCCAGGTCGACGGTGACCGCACTTAGCGAGGTCGGCTCGGGAAGCTGCAAGAAGAGTCCGACGCCGTCCTTGAACTTCGGAAATGGTTGGGGATCGAAGTAGGTGTCGGTCGACCAGGCCGTGCCGGGGTTGCCGTCGATCGCGAGGCCGGCCGAGCTCGGGCTGTCTGGACCGCCGCCGGGGGAGAATACCGAGGCCTTGAGGGCCTTCACCGTTCCAGGATTCGCCACCACCAGCGACGGGCTTGGCGAGGGCGCAGTTGAGTGAAGCCCGAGCTTGTCGCCGTTCATCGCTGTGGTGGTGTCGAAGGTACCGACTATGCGGCTGACGGTGGTGGCGAAGGAGATCAACAGGACAAGGGCAACGGCCGCCGCTGCTCCCAGAGATGTCTTCAGAAGCTGACGGCGGGCGTGTTCGGCCCGCTCGGTCGGACCGAAATTGCGAAACGCGGCATAGTGGCCTGGTTGTGGAAGGGCGGGCAGTCCCCGAGTCATGCTGGGATCCGCGGAGTGCTTGGCTTCAGCGCTGGCCTCCGACAACAACGTCGTGATGGTGTTTGCCCTGCGAATACCTTCTCCGTCCCGCACCAAGGCTGCGGCGGTGGACGAGATGAGAAATGGAATCCGCGGATTGAGAGCTGCCGGTTCCTGAATACGGCCGTGCGCATCAACCTCGGCGCTGCGCCAATCCTTGTCCACGACTTGGTTTTCGAAGGGCCATCGGTTGACCAGCAACGCATACATCACCGCACCGATACCCCGCAGGTCATCCCGCGGCGTCGCGGTCGGCATCGTCGCCGGAAATGCCAGCACGGCGCGCCCGTCGACGCTGACCCGGATCCGAGCAGGATGGTCAACTGACAACATGACCCCGGTTCGGTGCGCCGCCACCGCCGCCTCGGCCAGGGATGACACGGCGTCTGCGACACCGATGGGTGATGGAGACGTATCGGCCACCTCTTTCAAGGTGGCACCACGGACCCACTGGGAGACAACCACTCCACCGCAATAGTCGCGACCCACATCGATCACCGTCGCCAGGGAGGGCGAGTCGATACCCCGCAGACTTGCGGTGCGGGAAAGTATCGCGTCGACGGTTGCCGACGGTAACGCGTTCTGGGAGTCGACGATCGTTATTGCCAGGTGTTGCCCCGTCGCGGTGTCAGCGGCTTGCCAGAACTGCAGATGCGGCAATTCGCCGTAGAAGAGCAGCAGCCGAATCCGGCCGCTCGCGATGGTGGCGCCGGCGACCAGGTTGGCTTCACCGCTGGGCGAGCGCGGTTCTGTCCAGAGATAGGGAATGTGTGCCGTCGCGACTTCAGGCGCGATGGGTCCCGCGCTGGCCTGGCTGGCGGTCACTTCGTCTCGCTCCTCGCAAGGCACCCACCGCATCGGCACGGACGCAACGGATGCTGACACTGGTCGCTACAACATAGCCGCCACCGAGGGCACTCAAACCGGCCGGATTGCCGACGGGTCACCTGCTTTGCGATCGTTGCCGGGTGCTTGGGGGAGCCCACTGGCGCTAGGGCCGGACACCCAGGCTAAGGCGTGGGCCCGCTCTCTCGGGACGTCCGTGCCGGACTTGCAATTTCAATTTGCCGTCAATACCGAGGTGGCCGGTCAGTTCCCGATGGGCGGCCGAGGTTCGCCAGCCACGGGAGGGAATGGTCCCTCACT
>JAVROZ010000646.1:0-4537 GCA_032162485.1 Mycobacterium sp. | reverse complement strand
GATCTCGACAGGGAAGCCGGCCAGCACGCCGATCGCGTCGCCGGGTCCGATACCCGCGGCGGCAAGGCCGCCCGCAATGCGGCGTGCCCGCTCGTGGACCTCGCCCCAGGTGTGGCGGACGGGTTCGTGGGGTTCACCGGTGACCATGCCCGTTGTCGCGGTACGAGCATTGTGGAACATCTTCTCGGTAAACCGGCTCACACAAACCTCCTCGCATCGAGCGCATTCCCCAGGTCCGAGCTCTTAATGTTCCACCTGCCAGGTCTCGGTTGAAAGCAGGCGCGCGTGCATGTTTGGGGACGGTTATGTCTCAATTCGGTGATGACCAGCGGCTCTTCGTTGAGCTGATCTCGCTGAGCGCGAGTCGGCACCGCGGCCTATCTTAAGCAGATCTTAAGGAACTACCAAACCGTCGGGGGTTTTGAGTTTGATGTCACAGTCACGTTAACGGCGTCACGCTCCGGTAGCGGGCGCCGGCACCACCCGGGCCCCAGGCACCGGCCCGGACACCACGCGGACAGTACGGCACACACCGGCCCCCGACAGTTGCGTGCCCACGTCCACCGCGGAGGCTGCCGAGCTGCACAGAAATGCACAGGTCGGGCCTGAGCCGGACACTATGCCGGCCAGTGCGCCCGCCTCGACGCCCGCACGCAGTGCACGTCGCAGCGCCGGATCCAGACTGACCGCGGCGGCCTGCATCTCGTTGCCCAGCAGTGGCGCAAGCTGATGCGGGTCACCAGCAGCCAAGGCCGCCAGCACCGGGCCTGGCTCCTCAAGCCGCGGCGGTTCCCCGACCTCCCTGAGCCGGTCCAGCTCGGCGTATACCGCCGGAGTCAGCAGCTCACTGTCGGCGAACGCCAATACCCAGTGGAACGTGTTGCGAGACAGCACCGTAGCGAGTTCCTCACCGCGACCGGTACCCAGCGCGGTGCCACCGTGCAGCGCGAACGGCACATCGCTGCCCAACTGGGCGGCCAACACGCGCAAATCGCGGCGCGGCACGTTGAGTTCCCAGAGCGAATTCATGGCGACCAGCACCGCGGCCGCGTCGGCGCTGCCGCCCGCCATGCCACCGGCCAGCGGAATGGATTTGTCGATCAGGATCGACACGTCGGGGGCGCGGCCCACGTGTTCGGCCATCAGCTCAGCAGCCCGCCAGGCGAGGTTGCGTTCGTCGGTGGGCAGCTTGCCTGCACCCTCGCCGACGTGCTCGAGCGACAGCACGTCGGCGTTACGGACCGTCACTTCGTCGATCAACGAGACGGCGTGAAATACCGTCGTCAGCTCGTGGTAGCCGTCATCACGGCGATCACCGACTGCCAGGTAGAGGTTGACCTTCCCCGGCACCCGAACAGTCACCGACCCGGTGGGCACCCACAACTCGGCGGTGTTGCCGTCAGACATGCCAGACACCGCAGCAGACTATCGCTGCCACCGGCCCATCACACGCAGCGGCACCGCGCGCGCAGCACATCGGCACGGCCTCAGCCGGTAGAAACGTGCGCCGAGCCCTGTCCTGCGCCCGGCGTGCCGTCCCAGTCGCCGCAGCGCTGCAGAAGTCGCACAAAGTCGTCGATCGACAGCGTCTCGCCGCGCCGCGCGGGGTCGATACTGGCCGCGAGCAGTCGGTTCGCCGACTCGCTTCCCGATCCGGCCCACTCCGCGAACGCGTTGCGAGATGTCTTGCGCCGCTGCGCGAATGCGATGTCCACCAGCTGAAAGACACGCCGGCGGAATGCTTCATCGACGGGCCATGGCGGCGCCTCGTGACGGTCGATTCGAACCAGTCCGGAGTAGACGCGCGGAATGGGCCAGAAGACCGTAGGCGACACCGTGCCGCAGCGTCGTACCCGCCCGAAGAAATTGGCTTTGACGCTGGGCACGCCGTACTCCTTGCCGCCCGGAGCGGCGGCGAGCCGTTCGGCGACCTCGGCCTGCACCATCACCGTCAGGACGCGGATGGAGGGGAATTCGGCGAGCAGATGCAGCAACGCCGGAACCGCGACGTTGTACGGCAGATTGGCCACCACCGCGGTCGGCTGGGCGGCCAGATCGGCGCTGCGTAGCGTCAGCACGTCGCGATTGATCACGGTGAGCCGCTGGATCTCGCTGTTGGAATGCTCGGCCACGGTCTGCGGCAGCCGAGCCGCCAGGACCGGGTCGATCTCGACGGCGGCGACCGTCGCGCCGCGGTCGAGCAGTGCCAGCGTCAGCGACCCCAGCCCAGGCCCCACCTCGAGAACGACATCGGATTTGCCGACGCCGGAGGCGGCGACCACCCGTCGCACTGTGTTGGCGTCGTGCACGAAATTCTGTCCGAGGGACTTGCGGGGTCGTAAGTCAAGCTCCTTGGCTAACCGCCTGATCTCGGTGCGCCCGAGTAACCGGATGGTCAGCGCGTCCCCGCCCGTCCACTGCACACGGGCCACGCGCCCCAACCCTGACGGGATCGCGTCACCTCGGCCACGGCGATCTGCTCCTCCCGGGTGGCCAGGTCAGCGCGTGAGGCGTATCGCAGCCCGCCATTGGCCTCCCAGGTGCCCTGGTCGAACTGGACGCCGCCGTAATACCCGTTACCGGTGTTGATCCCCCAGTTGCCGCCGGCCTCGCAGCCTGCGATGGCATCCCAAATGCCCCCGTCACTCACCGGAGGAACCTCGGTGCCGGGCTTGGTGCCCACCCGCACCACCGCTTCGCGGGCCGGTGCCACCACGGTGTTGGAGATCGGCAGGCGACCGGTTTCGACACCATTGACCTGGGCCACCGCGAACGTCACGTCCTGGACCCCGGGGCTGCCCGGTTCTTCGACGATCTCCCGGCTCATGTTCAGCTCGGGGTCCTCGATGCGGCGCGCCGGAGGCGGCAACGGCATGCGCTCGGTGACCCGCTCGATGCGGTTGCGCGTGACCTGGATCTCCATCCCGTCGACAATCGGGGCCGTCGCCGCGGGCACGACCTCGTCGCTGTCCACCAGCGGTATGCCGGCGGCGTTCAGCAGGCCGGCGACATTGGCGGCCGGCAGGTGCACAATGCGAACCGCGCCGGCGTCGTTGATCTGAACCGTCTTGGCGCTCACGACTGGCAGTGCCATGCCGGCCAACGGGACACGGCTGGCGCGAGAAGCGGCCGCGGGCGCCGTGTCGGTCATCGCCAGTTGCGCCAGCGCTTCGTCGACGGTGGACGCGGTAGTCCATACCTGCCGGGAATTCTGGCCGTCGAGCGTGATCTGCAGTGGCCGACTGCGCCGCAGTTCGATGGTCGCGGCGTCCCCAACGGTGACGTCGCCGGCCGGGGAAAGGTCGTCGCGCTGGTCGACCGAGAATCCGCTTTCCTGGACGATGTCGATCACCCGCGACCTCATTGTCGTCACTCGCAACGAGTTTCCGTCGACAGTCAGCGTTACGGTCTTCGCGGACGAGACCGCGTATCCGCCGGCACAGGCCAGCACCAACAACAGGGCGCCAACTATCAGGCGCAACATCGGTGATTCAGTTTGATGAAGTTTCGTAAGCAGTTTCAATGTGTGTCAGTCCCGACCTAATCAACCCTTAGCAGCAACAACTCAACGATGAGCTTCAAAACCTATTCAGCTGAAATGACGAAATGGGCCCAGCGGCCCACCCGTTCGATCACAAGACGGTAACGAACCGACCAATGCTGAGCAACTCGGCGATGCCGATGTCAGGCCCTTTCAAGGGTTATGGCTGGGGTCCGGCCGCAGTCCGTAAGCGCGACGAGCGTTGCTCGTGGTGATTTCCGCCAACTCCTCGGGCCGACGATCAACCAGCTCAGCCAGGGCGCGGACGGTATAAGGAAGGCAGTATGATTCGTTCGCTGCGCCCCGATACGGGTGTGGGGTCAGAAATGGCGCATCGGTTTCCACCAAGAGTTGTCCGGCCGGGATCAACGGAACGGCTTCGCGCAGGTCCCGAGCGTTCCGGAAGCTCACCGTTCCGGACAGGCTCAGTAACCACCCGGCGTCGACGCACCGACGGGCCATTTCGCTGTCGGACGAGAAGCAGTGGAAGATCACCGTCGCCGGCGCACCCTCGGCGCGCAGCACATCGAGGACCTCTCCGTCGGCCTGCCGGTTGTGAATCATCAGCGGCTTGCCGATCCGTTTCGCTAAATCGATATGCCACGCGAAGGCCTCGCGTTGCACGTCGGGCGGCGCACAGCCGTCGAGGCGCCCGGGCCAGTACATGTCCATGCCCGTCTCACCGACGGCCACGACCCGCGGGTGTGCCACCAGGCGCTCGATCTCAGCACGGGCGGCGTCGGTGAGCGCATTCGTCCGAGTGGGGTGCAGCGCCACCGCCCCGTAGACGCGTGGATCCCACTGGGTTGCCTGCGTCACCCAACGGGCCGAATCCATGTCGTCGGCGATGGTGACCATCGCGGCCACCCCGACGGCCGCCGCGCGATCGGCGATGGCGACCACTCCCTGGGCGTCGGAGGCTCCGCACGCATCGAGATGGGTGTGGGCATCAATCAACGGCGACAAGGGCTCCGGCGCGGGTGGTGCTTCTCGTTT
>JAVROZ010000645.1:0-3813 GCA_032162485.1 Mycobacterium sp. | reverse complement strand
AACCGCTTGAAGTAGTTGGTAAAGGCCAGCCCGTGGTCGACTCCGACGTGCAGGGTCGCCGCTATGATCTCGCCGGCCAGGATGTAGGCACCCAGCAGGGCGACGCTGCTCCCATGGCCCGAGAGCGGCGAGCAGCAGTATGCGGCGTCGCCGACGAGTGCCACCCTTCCGATCGACCAGTGATCCATCACGATCTGCGACATTTCGTCGAAGTAGAAATCCGGCGCGGACCGCATGTACTGCAGCAGCTGCGGACGTACCCAACCGTCGTCGGCCATCCGCCGTTCCACCTCAGCGAATTGGGCTTCGGTGTCCCGGAAGTCGATCCTCAGCTCGGTGTCCATGAAGCCCAACATGGCGCGGGCCTCGGTGTTGTTGCGCGCGCTGTAGACCCCGGCCATGCTGGCGTCCCCGTAGTGCCACGTCTGCCAGAAGTCCAGGTCCAAAAAGTTCGGAACGGTGAAGATCGCCGCGTGCGTCCCAAGCCTCTTGATGAAGCGTTCCTCGGGGCCGAAGACCAGCTTGCGCACATTGGAATGCAGGCCGTCGGCGCCGATGACCAGGTCAAAGCTTCGGGCGGACGCGCGCTCGAACGTCACGTCGACCGCGGGGCCACGATTGTCCAAGGCGGTGATGCTGTCGTCGAAAAGGTACTGGGCGGTCGATTCGGTAGCGCCATACAGCAGGTCCAGCAGGTCGTCGCGCAGCAACTCGACGTCGGGATTATTGATCGGGCCACCGGTCGGCGTGGAATCGGTGTCCCGGGACAATTCGTTGCCGTCGCGGTCAACGACCGAGGCACCCCGGATGCGGGTCTTCTTGGCTTCAGCGGCTTCTCGCAGACCCATCCGATCGAGCACCGTCAGCGCCGGCCCCCGAACGTCGATCGCCTGACCACCTGGCCGCAGACCGGGATGACGCTCCACCACGGTCACCGAATTGCCGTGTTGGCCAAGCCAATACGCCAGGGCGGTGCCCGCTACGCTGGCGCCGGAAACCAGAATGCTGGTCAAAGCTTCACCTGATCCCTACCCAATTCCCGCAAGCTGTTTCGCCTCCCGAAAGATGTCGTCGAGCATTGCCGGAGTCAACCTACCCGTGAACATGTTCTGCTGACTCGGGTGGTAGCAGCCGAGCAATCGGACTCCGGACGGCAGCTGCGCCACCACGCCGTGGCCGAATTTCGGCTTGCGCACCCCCGCCGCCACCGGCAATCCCAGCGCAACCTGCCAGCCGAACCCGCCCAGGGCCACGATCACCTTGACACGATCGGACACCAGGTGCCATTCGGCGTCCAGCCAGGGCGTGCACGTCATCCGTTCAGCCGGAGTCGGGGCGTTTGCCGGGGGCGCACACCGGACCGGAGCGGATATCCGAATCTGGTTGGCCTGCAAACCGTCCGCAGCGTCAACGCTGGTCGGTTGGTTCACCAGCCCGGCTCGGTGCAGTGCCGCGTACAGCTGATCGCCCGACCGGTCGCCGGTGAACATCCGTCCGGTCCGGTTGGCGCCGTGCGCGGCGGGCGCCAGCCCGACGATGAACAACCACGGCCGCTCCGATCCCCAGCCTGGCACCGGGCGGCCCCAGTACGGCTGGTCAGCGAAGGCCCGACGCTTCACCACGGCGACCTCCTCGCGCCAGGTGACCAGCCGCGGACAGGCCCGGCAAACGCTGACCGCGGCGTCGAGTTCGGTGACCGAGGCCGCCCGTTTGGCCAACGTGACGACCTGCGCGGCGTCAGCGGCCACCGGGGTCCGCTTCGTCGCGCGATCGCCCGGCCACCCCGAGCCGGGCTCAACCGGCGAACCGAAAGGCTGCCCGGTGTTGGGATGGGTGAGCACACCTACATCCTGCATTGCGCCGGTGGTACCGAAATTCGGTGGTTCCGGGTTCCGATTGGCGTTAGATTCAGCCGCGATATCCATGAACGACAAAAGCCGCGGCCCGGCATTTCTAGTCCTGTTCGCCACCTTGACGGCGTGTGCGGGCGACGGCATCTCGATAGTCGCGTTTCCCTGGCTGGTGTTGCAGCGCCAAGGCAGCGCAGGACAAGCATCGATCGTGGCCGGCGCGACGACACTGCCCCTGCTGTTCTCCACGCTGCTCGCTGGTACCGCGGTCGACTACTTCGGGCGCCGCCGAGTATCGATGATTGCCGACGCCCTGTCCGGGGCGGCGGTGGCCGCGGTCCCAGTGGTGGCGTGGGCGTACGGCACCGGGGCCGTCAACGTCGCGGTGTTGGCTTCGCTGGGCGCGTGTGCGGCCGCCTTCGACCCGGCCGGCATAACCGCACGGCAGTCGATGCTGCCCGAAGCGGCGGCCCGGGCGGGCTGGTCGCTGGACCGGGTCAACAGCATCTACGAAGCGATCCTCAACCTGGCGTTCATGGTCGGTCCGGGCATCGGCGGCCTGATGATCGCGACAGTCGGCGGCATCACCACGATGTGGATCACCGCCGGGGCTTTCGCCCTGTCCATCCTGGCGATTGCCGTGCTGCGACTCGAGGGCGTCGGCAAACCGCTGCACGCCACCCGGCCGGAGGGGCTGAGGTCGGGGATCTCCGAAGGGCTGCGATTTGTCTGGAACCTGCGAGTGCTGCGCACGCTGGCCCTGATCGACCTCGTGGTCACCGCCCTGTATCTACCAATGGAGAGCGTGCTGTTCCCGAAGTACTTCAGCGATCGCCATCAACCGGGGGCGCTGGGCACGGTGCTGATGGCGCTGTCACTCGGCGGCCTGATCGGTGCGCTCGGCTATGTGGGACTGGCGAAACGGGTGCAGCGTCGCACCATCATGCTGGCCGCGGTGCTCACACTGGGTGTGGCTGCGGCCATCATCGCGCTGCTGCCCCCGCTGCCGGTGATCCTGGTGCTGTGCGCACTGATCGGCGTCGTCTACGGGCCCATCCAGCCGATCTACAACTACGTGATGCAGACCCGGGCGCCGCAGCATCTGCGCGGCCGGGTGACCGGGGTGATGACGTCGCTGGCCTACGGCGCGGGCCCGCTGGGGTTGCTGCTGGCCGGCCCGTTGACCGATGCCGCCGGACTGCACGTCGCGTTCTTCGCGCTTGCGCTGCCGATCCTGGTCACCGGCGTGCTCTGCATCCCGCTGCCGTCGCTGCGGGAACTGAACCGCGAACCGGAGTTTGCCAACGATTCCGCGCCGTAGGATCGGGCCGTGAGCGGCGATCTGCTGGCAGGCCTGAGTGCCGACTTGCCCGAGGGAATGGTGGTTACCGACCCCGCCGTCACCGACGGTTACCGGCAAGACCGCGCCCTGGACCCGTCGGCGGGCAAGCCGCTGGCCGTAGTCCGCCCGCGGCGCACCGAAGAGGTGCAGACCGTGCTGCGGTGGGCCGCGGCCAATCGCGTTCCCGTGGTGACCCGAGGCGCCGGTAGTGGCCTGTCGGGCGGGGCGACCGCGGTCGACGACGGGATCGTGCTGTCGACGGAGAAGATGCGCGACATCACCATCGACCCGGTCACTCGCACCGCGGTGTGCCAGCCGGGCCTGTTCAACGCAGAGGTCAAGAATGCCGCCGCCGCAGAAGGCCTGTGGTACCCGCCCGATCCGTCGTCGTACGAGATCTGCAGCATCGGCGGCAACATCGCCACCAACGCGGGCGGCCTGTGCTGCGTGAAGTACGGCGTCACCATCGACTACGTCCTGGGCATGCAGGTGGTGCTGGCCGACGGCACCGCGGTCCGCTTAGGCGGGCCGCGCTTGAAGGATGTGGCCGGACTGAGCCTGACGAAACTGTTCGTCGGCAGCGAAGGCACGCTGGGCATCATCACCGAAGTGACCCTGCGG
>JAVROZ010000644.1:0-17303 GCA_032162485.1 Mycobacterium sp. | reverse complement strand
GCTCAACACACGCGTTTCACGAGGGGTTTCGGTCACGTTGTCCTTCTTTCTGGACTGCTACCGCGCAACGCCCCCATTAGTGCCCCTCGAGTTTCAGGCGGTGGTCGAGGATGTCACGGGCGACGTCGGTGGCGCTGCGGCCGGTGAAGTAAGCGTGGGCGCGTAGCCGGACCAGGGCCTCGGCCGGCTCGATCTCAAGCTGGGCGACGAGCATGCCGGTAGCCTGGCTAACTTCCGCGCGGCACAGCATGTTCAACTCGACCCAGGCTTTGCTGTCGGGTTCAGCGGCGGCGGCCTGCATGTCGCCGTCCATCAGGTCCAGCAGGGGAATGCCGGCGAGCTCAGCGGCGGTGACGGCGCTGGCTATATCTTGGCTCCGCAGTCGGCCGGGCCGCGCGCGAAAGAGGTCCAGGGCCCCGACAAATTCACCGGCCACCACGATCGGGATCGCGTAGACGCCTCGGATCTTGTGGGCCAACATCGCAGGACCATACGCCGGCCAGCGAGACTCCTCGGGATCGGCAAGATCGAGGACAGCAACCGGAGCCCTATGTGCAACAGAGTCCAAACAGGGTCCCTCGCCAAAGGTGAACTGCAGTTCGTCGTACTTTCGCGCATACGCGTCGCTGGATCCCAGTGTTCCGCTATTCGCGCCGCCGAAGATGAGGGATATCGCTGCCGCGTCGATGTCGAGGAGACTCACGCACACCTCGCACAGGCGGTCGGCGGCGTCCATCCCACGCCGTCCGTCGACGGCGACCATGAGCTGCTCGTGGATCGCCACATCTAACCGAACAGTCGGGCAGCCGCGAACCTACCCAGGGGCCGCGACGGCAACGTCATTCCTCCACCCTGTCACTAGTTACGAGCTTTGACGAATACAGCGCAGCCACTAAGGCGGACAGCGTGCGGTTCGCGACTCAGACTGAGCCGGCTACCGCTCCCGACGGGAGGTCCGATCTCCCACGGCAGTGCCGGTGCTGATGGACGGGTTTGCGGTGCGCCACCTCAGGCGTAACCCAACGCTACGTTCTCCGCGCGGATCCGCACTTTGAGCACCAGCGCGTTGGCGACGGTGAACACGATCGCGGTCAGCCAGGCGGAGTGAACCAGCGGAAGTGCCACCACCTCCGCCGCGACCGCGGTGTAGTTGGGGTGCCGTAGCCAGCGATAGAGTCCGCCGGTGACCAGCGGTGCATCCGGGATCACGATGAGCCTCGGGTTCCAACGTTTACCGAGCACGGTAACGCAACGCCAGCGAACGATGGTACTGAGCACCACGACCGCGAACATCGGCCACCCCAGCAACGGTATGAACGGTCGATGCAGCGCCCAGACCTCGCCGATGCACGCCGCCAGGAGCAGCGTGTGCATGCTGACCATCACCGGGTAGTGACCTCGGCCGAACTCTCTGCCGCCGTGCGCAATTGACCACCTGGCGTTCCGCTGGGCGACAACCAGCTCGACCAAACGCTCAACGCCGATAGCAAGAACAAAAAGGTAGTAGTACATCGTCCTAGGTCCTCACCAGCTCAGCAGCAGCAGTTCGAAGCAGAAGCCGGGACCCATCGCCAGCATTACTCCGAATGAACCCTCCGGTGGCGGCTCGCCAACCGTTCGCCGCAGCACGTCCAGCACCGAGGCCGAGGAGACGTTTCCGTTCTCCCGCATGGAGTTTCGGCTGTGCGTCAGCGCCTCGGGCGGCAGGCCTATCGTATGCTCGATTGAATCGAGCACCTTGGGACCACCGGGATGGCAAACCCACGCAGTGATATCTGCGATGGATAATCCATTCTCGGCCAGGAAGTGATCGACCTCGCCGCGCAGGTGGTCGTCGGCCATCTTCGGCACATCTCGGGACAACACCAGTTGAAAGCCGCTGGAGCTGATATTCCATCCCATCACGTCGATGGTGTTCGGAATCATCCGGCTGCGGGTGGCAATGATTCGTGGATCGCGATACGCGCTCGGGCCGTGCGGAATTCGGTCGGCGCCGGTGGCGACTACTGCCGCAGCACCGTCCCCGAACAGGCACACACCAATCAGCGCCGGGATCGAGGTGTCATCGTGCTGAAGCGTCAGTGAGCACAGTTCCACCGACAGCAACACTGCCACGTCGCCGGGGAAACCGCGTAGATAGTCATGCACGCGGGCCATCCCGGCGGCACCCGCCACACACCCGAGTCCGAAGAGCGGAAGCCGCTTGACGTCGGGCCGCAGTCCGAGTCGCGAGACCAAACGTGCGTCGATTGTGGGCACTGCTATCCCGGTGCTCGAAACGACCACGACCGCGTCCACCTCGTGCGGTTCGACGTTGGCTGCGGCAAGCGCCGAAAGTATGGCCTGCTCACCGAGATCCACCGCGACCTCGATGTAGGCGTCGTTGGCTTCGGTGAAGCCACTCAGTTCCGGGTAGCGCGACAGCGGCAGCGCGAGATTGCGCTCGTCGACGCCGGCCGTGCGGGCGAAGCGCATGAATTCCGGCCCGGTCACCCGGGTGAGCTCGCGCGCGACGTCGTCTTGGTTGTGCCGGTGTGGTGGGAATGCCACCGCAGTACCGGCGATGCGGGGTGCGCCACGGCTATGGCGGGCAACTTGGTCAGCGGATGTCGAATACGTTGTTGCGGTCATACCCGTGTCCACGAACTACAACCACCCGGTGGTTCATCGAATTACGGTGACCTATAGCACATTTCGTGCATCTGCCGACACACAACAAATTGACAGACGAATGTGAGGGCTTTTTCAGCGACCCGACGCGTATCCTGCCGCGCGCGAAATATGTTCCATCGGTTCGCCGCTCGTTACGCCTGGCGATTCGCTTCTCGCACTCGCTTCTCGTACGCAGAGCGCGCCCCGGTGTCGAGTGACTGTAGGACACGCTGGCGAGTGAGGCGACCACGAACGGCGGCGACCAGCCGATCCGGCATCGCGGCGGCGGTGGCTTCGTAGACGCGTATCCAGGCGGGAACGGCGAGTAGAGCACGTCGGTGTGTGCAGGTCGCGACGATCGCGTTTGCGATGTCTTCCGGGTCGACGGTGGGCAGCACGCCACCGAGCTTGACGCCGGCGGTCAACTCGGTGCGGACGGCCGCGGGCAGCACGACCGAGACCGTGACGCCGGTACCGGCGAGTTCGTCGCGCAGGGCCTCGCTGAACCCAACGACCGCGTGTTTGCTTGCACAGTAGGTGGCCAGACCGGCAGCGGGCATCTTGCCCAGATACGAGCTGACATTGACGATGTGGCCGTCGGCGCGCTCGAGCATTCCAGGAAGCGCAAGTTTGGTTCCGATCAGCACACCCTTGGTGTTGACGTCGAGGATCGCATCGGTGGTGGCATCGTCCTCCTCGAGGAAACGGCCCGCGGGCATGATGCCGGCATTGTTGACCAGGACCGTCAGTGGCGCGCCGGTCGCGTCGACGGCGTCGAGAAAGGTGCGGAAGGACTCGCGGGAGCGCACATCCAGACCAGTCCCGTGACCGCCGAAATCGGCGGCAGCCGCAGCCGCCAGTTCACCGTCCAGATCACCGATGAAGACCCGGGATCCCTTGGCCGCGAATGCTTTTGCCGTGGCCAGGCCAATGCCGCGCGCACCACCGGTAATCGCTACCGCAGCGCCGTCGAGCCGGAGTGGAGCCACGCTCACCATCCGCTCGAAGATCGCGCGGCCCAATAGGCCAGCAACCGATAGCTACCGAGGTCCCCGTCCTGGTGCCAGAGTTTGGCGCCGAGATAGACACCGGGCACGATCTGCACGGCCTCGTCACGCACCCGGTTGATGGGCCAGGGATTGGTGCCGATGGTTTCGTAATCGAGGACCAGTACCGCAGTACCTTCGCTGATCACGCTGTCCTCAAAACGGGTGAGCATGTCGAAGCCTTCCCAGTGGTCGCCCACCCGGCGCATCCGGTAGCTCGGTGCCAACAGTTTGGTCAGCAGCACGGCGGTAGCGTCCACCGAGTTCGTTCCGCGCTGGGCGGCGCGATCGAACTTTTTACCCAGCCACGGCATCAGCCCGATCCGGCGGGTCATGATCCCGGCGAGTGCGCGCACCGCCCGGCCGCTGCGATCGAGATCGGCGGACGCCGTGGCCCAGCCGACCAGCAGTCCCTCGGTCTGGCCGTCGACATCGGCCGGGGTGCCTGCGGCAAACAGCTGCGCCAGTTCGATCTCGGCCCGATGGCCCGGTAATTCCGCGCCGAGGCGTTCGATCCACGCCCATGCGGCATCCGCAGCGGCCTGCGGGTCGATGTCCGCGATGGCTTGCCAGCGCGCTAGCCGCTCCTCGGCCGGAGAGTTTTCACTAATCGATGCCGTCATCAGGTGGCCCCTGTATCACTCGTGGGAATAACGTAACCATGACGGAATCATGATTCCGTACAGGAATCAAGTATTCTGATTTGGTGGCCCGCCCCTCGTATGCCGAACGTCGCAAGCTGCAGCTGCGTGACGAAATCATCGATGCGGCCATTGAGGTGTTCGCCGAATCGGGCTACCACGACGCCGGCGTCGCGGATATTGCCAAACGGGTGGGCATTGGGCACTCCACCTTCTACCGCCATTTCGACAACAAGCGCGCCATTCTCGACGACGTGATCAACACCGTCATCATGCGGGCCACCGCAGCCCTGGCCGCAGAGAACGCTCCGCGGGCCGCCGACAGCCTTGATATGTACCGTGAGCAGGTCGTTCGCATCTCAGCGGCGCTGGCGGAGATCACCAGCGATCTCAATGTGGTGCGGCTCGTTCTCATCGACGCGGCCGGCGTGGACACCGACCTGAGGCAGCGCGTCGACGCCTTGTTCGACTTCGCCGTCGCTGTTACCGCCGGCTACTACGTACACGGTCGTGACCGCGGGTACCTCCGCCCCGACCTCGACACCACCGCCACCGCACGCGCCGTCGTCGGCATGATCCTTGGCCTGGCAATGATGGGCCTCAATCCGGCAATGGACGCCGATGCCCGCAACGGTTCCGTAAAGGCCGCGGCCCGGCTGATGCTGGACGGAATCGTTGACCGGGACGATAGGTCCAGCGCGTAACTGGGCCAAAAATTACCGGCCTGCGGGTTTGAGCTGGTTTTCGGGGGGAATGTGTAACGCGCCGGGCATTTCTATGCGTGCGCCGGCCGGTTCCGCCCCAGCCGACACTCGATAATTTTACAGTGAACGACTGTTATATTTGCACGCGCTCAATGCTCGTCGTATAGTGCTGTTTACCAGGACTTTTCGCATAAAATGTTTAATTCGGTGTACGCCTGTGTACTGTAGTAGACATGGCAGAACGCGGTGCTCAGCCCGAGGTCTCACGCGGCCGTCGACTATTCCTGCGGGCGGTACGGAACTTATTCAAGCCGTTGCAGCCCGACGATTACATCGAGATGATCAACCCGCTCTGGACGACCAAGGAGCTACGCGGGAAGGTTGAGCGGGTCGAGCCGCAGGGTTCCGAAGCGTCCAGCGTCCTGATCCGGCCAGGTTACGACTGGCCCGGTCACAAGCCTGGCCAGTACGTACGCCTCGGCTTGGTCATCGACGGCGTGTACCACTGGCGGGCGTATTCGCTGACCTCTGATCCCGAGCCTTCAGACGGTCTGATCAGCGTGACCCCGAAGAAAGTGGACAGCGGCGTGGTATCGCCGTATCTGGTGCACAAAATCCGGCCCGGTGAGTTGGTTCGGCTCGGCGAAATCGAGGGCGTGTTCACACTGCCGGAGCCGTTACCCAAAAAGATGCTGTTCATCAGCGCCGGCAGCGGTATCACGCCGATCATGAGCATGCTGCGCAGCCTGGATCGTCGCGGGGAGCTTGGCGACGTGGTGCACATCCACTCGGCCCGCACCCGCGAGCAGGTCATGTTTTTGTCCGTCCTGGAAGAACTTGAAAGCCGTCATGAGCAAATGCGGCTGGATATTCGCCTGACCGGGGATCGTGGCCGACTCAAACCCGGGGACCTCGACGAGGAGTGTCCCGACTGGCGCGAACGCGAAGCGTTCTGTTCAGGGCCGGAAGAGATGCTCGATGCGCTCATCGAGCACTGGAAAGAAAACGGCGATCCGGACCGCCTGCACTTCGAGAGGTTTCAGCCGAAGATCGGCGGTGACGCCGGCGATGGCGAGGGCGGCGAGGTCTGCTTCCTCAAGAGTGACAAGACCGTCGAATGTGACGGCGGCACTTCGATTTTGGAAGCGGGCGAGAACGCCGGGCTAGAACTCAACTTCGGCTGCCGGATCGGTATCTGTCACACCTGCGTCGGCACGCTCAAATCGGGCAAGCTGCGTGACCTGCGCTCGGGTGACATCAGTGAACCCACAAACCAGGAAGTCCGGATCTGCATCAACGCCGCCGAAGGCGACGTCGAACTCGAACTCTGATTGAAAGGAACCGCAGTGACCTCTACTCTGCAGCGGCCGGAGAGCCCCTTCGCCCATTTGGGAGAACAAGAGCGGGAAAAGCTCGGTAAAGAGCTGGACGCGATTCACGACGAGGTGTTCGGCGACCTCGGCGACCGCGACCGCGCGTACATCAAGCGGGTCATCTCGGTGCAGCGACAGATTGTGGTGGCCGGTCGCGTCCTGCTGCTGGGTTCACGATCGAAGACGGCGTGGGTGCTGGGCACCGCATGCCTAGGGATGGCCAAGATCTTGGAGAACATGGAGATCGGCCACAACGTCATGCACGGTCAATGGGATTGGATGAACGATCCGGACATTCATTCGTCGAAATGGGACTGGGACACCGCCTCGAGCGCGGAGTCGTGGCGGCACTCGCACAACTTCATCCACCACACCTATACGAACATCCGCGGCAAGGACAAGGATCTCGGCTACGAGATCATGCGGATCGATCCGAATCAGAAATGGCACCCCGCCTACTTGGGGCAACCGTTCTACAACATGCTGCTCACGGTGCTGTTCGAGTGGGGTGTGGCCGTGCACGACTTGGACATCGAGGCCATCCGAGCCGGCGACAAGCCAATGTCGGAGGTTCGTAAGGACCTCAAGGCCATCGGCGTTAAGGCGCGGTCACAGATCCTCAAGGACTACATCGGCTGGCCGGTTATCAGCGCCGGCGCATATGCCCTGGTTCAGCTTGCCTCCGGTGGCCGGCTCGACCCGCCGAAGAAATCGCGCCTCGGCGGGCGCCTTCGCAAGATATCGAGCAAGGGCCGGGTCGGCGCCACAGCCACGTTCTTCGACAAGGTGCTGCCCGGGGTGGAAAGCACTTATTTACGCACCCTGGCCGCCGACGCGCTGGCCAATGTCATCCGTAACATCTGGGCGCACGCCATCATTTTCTGCGGGCATTTTCCCGACCAGACCTACACGTTCAGCGAGGAAGAGGTCGAGGACGAGACGCGCGCGGAGTGGTACCTGCGCCAGTTGGTCGGCGCGGCAAACATCGATGGCAGCCCGCTGTTCCACGTGATCAGCGGCAACCTCGGCTACCAGGTAGAGCACCATTTATATCCGGACATGCCAGCCAGCCGATACTCCGAGATCGCGCCGAAGATCAAGGACATCTGCGAGCGCTATGAGCTGCCGTACAACACCGGACGCTTCTCCAAGCAGTGGTTCATGGTGCACCGCACCATCTTCCGGCTCGCGTTCCCCGGCGGAAAGCCGCGGCCCAAGCCAGGTCCGTATCGCGGCGCGGAGCGGTCCACCCCTCGCTACGAATACAGCGAGGCGAACCGTTTCCGTGAGCGGGTGCCCGCCGAACACCCCAACGCGGGCCCTGAGGACGAGAAGAGCGGCGTCGAGGTCCAGCCACCGCCACGCGGAAAGGACTGAGCCGGGGGGCTCTCAACCGGACGTCTGCGGATCGGTTTCGAATACGGATATCGGCTCGAGAATGACGCCGTTGTCCTCGACGTAGCGGTCCCATAGCGCGAGGAGTTCGGCCAGCTTGTCCGGCTGGGCTTTCGCCTGGTCGTGGATTTCGCCGGGGTCGCAAGACAGGTCATAGAGCTGCCATGCCCCGGGACCGTACGGCGCCGGTAGGAAGAGCGCCTTCCAGTCGCCTTGCCGAATGGCGCGACGGCCGAACAGTTCCCACCCGGTCCCGCTCTCACCATCGTGCACCGCTTCCTCGCCGCCCGACAAATAAGGCACCCACGAGCGGCCACGCATGAATGCCACCTTGCGGTCGCGGTACGTCTCGCCCGGATGCGCGACGCCGGCAAGCTCCAGCAGCGTGGGAGCGATGTCCATGACGGTCGTGAATGCGGTTCCGATTTCACCTTGGCGATCAAAGCCCGGCCAGGTCGCGAAGCCGACCACCCGGATACCACCTTCGGTCGTGAACGCCTTGTGCAACCGCGACGGCGCGGTGGCGGCTTGCGCCCAACGGGGGCCATACCAAATGTAGGAGGTGGGATGGCCGAGGTTGTCGAGGCTGTTGTCGCAATACTTTTCGATCTGGGCGGCGATCTGCGCGCCGCGCAGCGGCATCGCCTCGACGATCGCCCCCTCTGCACCGTTGTCTGACAGGAAGATCACGACGGTGTCGTCGAGCTCGCCGGTCTCGGTCAGGTACTTGAGTACCCTGCCGATGTTCCAGTCCATCCGGTCCACCATTGCGGCGTAGACCTCCATGGAGCGCGCCGAACGGGCACGCTCGTCGGCACTCATATCGCTCCACTGGGCCGCGCCGTCGGCCACGACAGGATGCGCCTCGACGTCTGCAGGGCACAGGCCCAGCCGCTTGAGCGCTGCCAAACGCTCCTCGCGTAGCGCGTCCGGACCGCCGTCGTAGCGGCCGCGATAGGTCGCGATGGATTCCTCGGGTGCCTGCAGCGGCCAATGTGGCGCTTGGAACGGCAGGTAGGCGAAAAAGGGCTGGTCCGCTTCTTCGGGATCGGTCGAGCGTTCGCGGAAGTAGCGCAACAGAGTGTCGGTGTAGAAGTCCGATGAGTAAAAGTCGTCCCCCACCGTGACGAATTGATCATCCTCGGTGTAAAGCGTTGGGATGGGCGGCAAACCGCTGGCGGCGGCGCTGTAATGACTGGCGCCGGCCGGCAGTAGAGCGAACGAACGCTCGAACCCGCGCGCCCACGGCGAGGTCTCGATCGTGGCGCCCAGATGCCACTTGCCAGACATCAGCGTCAGATAGCCGGCGTCACGGAGCAGTTCGGGCAACGCGACCACCCGGTCGTTCAGGTATCCCTCGTAGCCGGGCGCGCCCCGGAATTCGGGGCTCGCGACCTCCAGCATGGTGCCGATGCCGGCAACGTGGTGGCCGGTACCGGTCAGCAACATTGCCCGAGTGGGCGAGCAGGCGGGCGCGGAATGAAAATCCGTGAACCGGATGCCCGCGTAGGCCAGTCGGTCCAGATTGGGTGTCTCGATCTCACCCCCAAACGCACCGATATCGGAGAATCCCAGGTCGTCCGCCACAATCACCAGAAAGTTGGGTCGCTTCACGCTGAAGTATCCTGTCAGCTTCGGCCGGTGGATGAAACGTTTACCTCTCGAATTCGCCTGAGACAAAATGTCTTTAATTGCCTGGTTGAGTGAGGGAAGTGCTTTGCCGGCATCCCGTGGCTCCTTCGCTACCACCGTGATTGAAGATAGGAGCATGGTGGAGGCAACGAATGCCGGCGCCCTGCTGGCCGGCCGTATCGCGGTGGTAACCGGCGGAGGTGGCGGTATCGGCGCGGCCACCTCACGGCTGTTCGCCCAACACGGCGCCCGAGTGGTCATCGCAGATATCGACGGCGACCTCGCGCAGCAAGCCGCCAGGCAGATCGGCGAGTCGGCTCTGGCAGTGGTTACCGACGTCCGGGATTCGGCGCAGGTCGCCACGCTCACGCGCACGGTGCTGGATCACTACGGACGCGTGGACGTGTTGGTGAACAACGTCGGCCACTGGGTGCGGCACCCCGGTAGCTTCGCGGGCACCGACCCGGACCTGTGGGAAGAGCTCTACCGAGTCAACCTGCACCACGTCTTCCTTGTCACCCGCGCATTCCTGCCGGCCATGATCGATCAGCACGCGGGTGCGATCGTCAACGTCTCGTCCGTCGAGGGCCTGCGCGGCTACCCGGAGGATCCGGTCTACGCCGCCTTCAAGGCGGCCGTCATCCAGTTCACCCGCAGCCTGGCGGTCCAGGTTGGTCGAGACGGCGTGCGGGTCAACGCAATCGGGCCCGACGTCACCGAGTCACTGCAAGTGCCCTATTCGGACTGGCTCACTCCCGACGAGCAGTCACAATGGCCGCAATGGGTTCCGGTCGGACGGATGGGGCTGCCCGAGGACCAGGCCCGCGTGATCCTGTTCCTGGCCTCGGACCTGTCGGCGTTCGTCACCGGCCACACCATCCCGACCGACGGGGGCACCAGCGCGGCCGGCGGGTGGTTCCGCTCGTCGCGTCGCGCGGAACGCGAGTGGACGAATCGGCCTATCGCGCCGTGAGTGCGACAGCCCTTATCCCAGCGTGGTGTGCATCAACATCACGTCGTATGCGGACCACAGCGACAGGTTGAAGTACACGTCCTTACCCGTCGACCAGGGATGCATCATCGGTGCGTAAACGCCTCCAGGCATCGAGAAGTTCGACACGAGCAGGTGCTCTGGGCTGTACGGTCCCTGCGGGGCCGGCGCGGTCCGCGCCACGACGTCGTTGGCACCGTTGGTGTACATCACCAGGTATTGCTTGAGATAGGTGTTGTACTGCGCCGACATCTCGGCCACCGGGCCCGGGATGACCGGAGTAGCCGCCGACGGCTTGCTCGGGACCCAAGAATTCGAATCGCCGTTCCAGTATTCGTATTTGGTGAGGTCCGGGATGAAGCGCGGTTGTACTCGCGACAGGTGCGCCGCACCGCCGCGGCCATTCGGTGTGCCGAACGAGTACAGGTAGCCGTCGCCCCCCTTGACGTAGGCCCCCATCTGGAAATTCTCGTTTCCCTCGACGTACGGGACCCGCGCCGCGTCGGGCCCGTTCGCCCGGATGGTGCCGGGATAAACCGCCCAGGTCTGGCCATTGTCGTTGGACATCGCGATCCCGGAATAGTTCGTCCACCATTCCCCATCGCGACCCCAATCCTTGATGGACATGAAGTTGATGTATTGCGTCTTCCCGACGGCGATCGCGGCGGTCGGAATGATTCCCGTCTCTTCTTTTGCGTACTTGATGCTGTTGATGACCTGTCTGGAAAATCCCGGTTGCTGTGTCGGTGAGCCGGCGTATCGGTTGGAAGGGTCGCCGGCGTCCACATGCAGTCCGTGGGACAGATCATGGTCGCTGCTGCGGAACAGCACGTTGTAGCGCCATTGGTCGCCCTTGACGGCGCAGTAGCCGAACGTGTCGCCGAATGCCATCAGCACCTGATGGTTGGCGGGATCACCGTTGTCCCAGAGGACCCCGAGGTCGGTCCCAGAAATACCGAAGCGTTCGAGAGTCTTATTCGGGCCGTCCGGTCCGGTCACCCAATCGACAAGCGATGTGTTCGAGCCCCCGAGTGCGCCAACCGAATCCGGCGCGCCTGCCGGCGGCGCTGCCTCGGGTGCCGGGTTTGGTGGCGGGACGGCGGCCCCCTCGGGAGCCAGCTGTCCGGCAGGGGGCTGGTCGCCGGCGGCGGGCGGCGTGGGAGCCGGCGGATTGGGATTGGCACCCGGGACTCGGGCTTGTTGTTGCAGCGGTGCCGAGTAGGTCCTACCCGGTTGGGCCGGGCGCGGCAGCGGCCCCACCCTGGGCCGCGGCGCGCTGTCATTCGCACCGCGAGGGCGCTTATTCAACGGGCCGAGAACCTTGCCGCCGGGGTTCGTCACCACGGCGTTCGCCGGGGGCGCAACATTCGCCTCGGGCGCGCTGCATGGCAACGCGTTCGCCATCGGCGCGAGGCCGACCGGAAGGACGAGTCCGATAGCGGCCGCCGACGCCACGGATACCGAAATGATTCGCGGAATCGGCGACATGTCACACCTCTCGAGGGGTCGAACGCCGAGTTGACGTCCGCATAGGCTTGATGTGACGATAGTGAGCGATGAGACCCTTGTGACCGGTGCGCATTCAATAGGTACGCGTCCGTGACCGTGTCGCAACGCAGGCATTCGTGGCACCCCGACGATTTGTCCATTCGAGTCGGTTCTGCCACCATTGCACTGCCGAAACCGATGCTCGCGCAGGTCATTTCGGCTCGCTGTCGGCCCGCATTTGCGGCAACTGTCGAACTGGTGCATTCGAGGCTCGACCAGCGGCTGGGGACTGAGAGCAATCTCATGCTTAACCCGGCACACAACGGATATACAGTCCCCGACCGCCGGTGTTCTCAGTTCGGTCGAAACCAAGACGAGAGTCAGGAGGCACGGTGGTTACCAACGTCAGTGCGCAGGACACCGCCGCGCCGGTGGTCTCCAGCGACTCGGACCGATCAGAAGACCGGCCGGAGGTCTGGCCGGGCAAGGCATACCCGCTGGGGGCGACCTACGACGGGTATGGAACAAACTTCGCCATCTTCAGTGAGGTGGCGGAACTGATCGAATTGTGCCTGTTCGACGAGGACGGGACCGAAACGAAGATTGCGCTGCCAGAAGTCGACGGATTCATCTGGCACGCTTTCATACCCAGTGTCCAACCCGGTCAGCGCTACGGGTTCCGGGTGCACGGACCCTACGATCCAGCCAGCGGACACCGATGCAACCCGAACAAGCTGCTGGTGGACCCGTACTCGAAAGCGATCGACGGGGTGTTCCAGTGGGACCAGTCGCTGTTCAGTTACAACTTCGGTGACCCGGACAGCCGCAACGATGACGACTCGGCGGCCAACATGCCGAAGTCGGTGGTGATCAACCCGTACTTCGACTGGGGGGTGGACCGCCCGCCGGGCCATGAATACGCCGACACGTTCATCTACGAGGCCCACGTCAAAGGTCTCACTCAGAGACACCCCGCCATTCCGGAACGCATGCGTGGCACCTACTCGGCAATCGCGCATCCAGCGATCATCGAGCACCTCACCAGCCTCGGGGTCAACGCGATCGAGCTGATGCCCGTGCACCACTTCGCCAACGACTCGACCTTGATCGAGAAGGGGCTGTCGAATTACTGGGGCTACAACACAATTGGCTTCTTCGCCCCCGACTTCAAATACACCGCCAGTAACGTCCCCGGCGGCCAGGTGCAGGAATTCAAGGCCATGGTGCGCGCACTACACGAGGCCGGCATCGAAGTGATTCTCGATGTCGTCTACAACCACACCGCCGAGGGCAACCACATGGGTCCCACGTTGTCGATGCGTGGCATCGACAACGCCGCCTACTACCGCTTGGTCGACGACGACAAGCAGTACTACATGGACTACACCGGCACCGGCAACAGCCTCAACGTCGGCAACCCGCACGCCTTGCAGCTGATCATGGACTCGCTGCGTTACTGGGTCACCGAGATGCACGTCGACGGATTCCGCTTCGACCTGGCCTCCACCCTTGCCCGCGAGTTCTATGACGTCGACCGGTTGTCGGCGTTTTTCGAATTGGTGCAGCAGGATCCGGTCGTCAGTCAGGTCAAGCTGATTGCCGAACCGTGGGATGTGGGGCCCGGCGGATATCAAGTGGGCAACTTCCCACCGCAGTGGACCGAGTGGAACGGCAAATATCGCGACTCGATCCGCGACTTCTGGCGCGGCGAGGACGCTATCCTCAGCGAGTTCGCCTCTCGAATCACCGGCTCGGCAGACCTCTATGAGCGCACCGCGCGCAGGCCGGTGGCCTCCATCAACTTCGTGACCGCGCATGACGGTTTCACCCTGCGAGATCTGGTGTCCTACAACGAGAAACACAACGAAGCCAACGAGGAAGACAACAACGACGGCGAGTCGCACAACCGGTCTTGGAACTGCGGAGTCGAAGGCCCGACCGACGACCCGGAGATCAATGCCCTTCGCGCCCGGCAGCAGCGGAATTTCTTGGTGACAACGCTACTGTCACAGGGTGTTCCAATGATCTGTCACGGTGACGAACTCGGTCGCACTCAGAATGGCAACAACAACGGTTTCTGCCAGGACTCCGAACTCACCTGGATCAATTGGGACAACGCCGACACCGACCTCATCGAGTTCACCCGTTCGGTGGCCGCGATACGGGCGGCGAATCCGGTGTTCCGCCGTCGCCGTTTCTTCACCGGGGCTCCGGTGCGCCTCCGTGGTTCCGAAGGCAGACCGGACATCTCGTGGTTCAGGCCGGACGGGTCGGAGATGAACGACGAAGACTGGGACTCGGGATTCGGCAAGTCGGTTGCCGTGTATCTGAACGGCCTGGGAATTCCCGGTACGGATTCACGCGGCCAACGCATCATCGGCGATTCCTTTGTGCTGTGCTTCAACGCCCATCACGAACCGATCGAATTCGTTCTTCCGCCAGATGAATTCGGGTCGGGTTGGGTGGCTGTGCTGGACACCGCCACCGGCACCGGTCAAGTCGAACAAAACGACCCACTACCGCCTCAGGGCAGGATCACTGTCGACGCCCGCGCGGTGACGCTGCTGCGGGAGGCCCAAGAAACCGAGTAGGTGCCGCTGGCCGGACCAGCCGCGCTGTCCAGCCGAGCTAGCCCTGGAACGGCTTGACTCACCACGCGCAGTTGACCGGGTTGAGCACAGCCAGTGCGGGTATCACTTGGTGGTGACCGAACCGGGACTGATCATCGTAGGCAGCGGACCGGCCGGAGTTGCGGCGGCCGAATCCTTTCGGGACCACAATTCTGGTGCGCCAGTGCGGATCCTCAGCTCCGATGGCGACATTCCCTACGCCCGACCACCCTTGAGCAAGGAGTACTTGCGCGGCCAGGCCGAGGAGGTCACGCTGCATTCTGCGGGATGGTTCGATGACCGCAATATCGAGCTGACGCTCGGTGTGACGATCGACCGACTCGATCTGGCCGAACGGACCGTTTACAGCGGCGGTCAGCGCCACCGCTTCGAGACTCTGATCCTGGCATGTGGTGCGATGCCGGTCGCTCCCCCGGTGCCCGGTGCAGAACGCGCCCTGCTGTTGCGGTCACTTGCAGACGCGAACGCACTGCGCGGCGCTGCTGGGACTGCTAGCTCCGCGGTCGTGATCGGCTCGGGTTTTATCGGGGGTGAAGCCGCCGCATCGTTGGCTTTGCGCAACGTGACGACGACTCTGGTTGCCCCGGAAACGCTTCCGCAAGAGCGGCGACTCGGCAACGAAGCCGCCGCGCGCCTGCGGGATCTGTTGACCGAGACGGGCGCTCGTCACGTCGGCGGGGTCGGCGTTAAGGAAATTACCGAGGCTGGTGTGGTACTGGACAACGGCGTCACCATTGACTGCGATCTTGTGGTTGCCGCCACCGGCGTCGCACCGCAGAGCGACATTGCCGCCGATGCCGGGCTGGAAGTCCGTGACTCCCGTGTGGTGGTCGAAGCCGACATGAGCACCTCGGAGCGAGGCATCTACGCCGCCGGCGACGTCGCGCTGGCGCACAACGTGGTGGCTGGACGTCACCTGGCCGTCGAACACTGGCAGGACGCAACCGACCAGGGCACCGTAGCCGGAGCGGTTGCGGCCGGCCAGAAGGCGAAATGGGATTCAGTACCGGGATTTTGGACTTCTATCGGTGAGGCAACCGTGAAATACCATGCCTGGGGAGACGGCTACGAGCGTAGTCGGCTGATCGATCACCCAGACGGGTTCGCGGTCTGGTACGAGTCGGGCGATGCGACGGTTGGCGTACTCACCTACAACTCCGACGACGACTACGACCTCGGCGAGCGATTGATCACCGAGGGCCGCCCCGCACCGGTACCGATGCGATGACGGTCTCAAACTAAACCCGGAAACGAAGGATCGTCATGAGCGCAAAGTCCAAAGCCCTCTACATGCCGCTGTCGATAGCCACCAGCGTGACGGGTGGGTTGCTCGCCGGTGCGGTCTTCAGCGAAGTCTGGAAGCGTTTCAGCAATGAGGAGCAGGCACCGCCGGACCCCAAGGATCTGCGCAACTCAACCCGCGCCGCCCTGATCGGCGCGGGCCTACAAGGACTGATCTTCGGCGTGGTCAAGGCCGCGGTCGACCGGGTCGGAGCTCGCGGCTACCAGGCCGTCACCCACGAGTCGCCGGTACCCTGATCCTCGGCTCGGTGGGCCGGTAGAACGTGTTACAGTTTGCCGACCGCGGCCGAGGCTCTCTGCGCGACCGGGCATTGTGGCAAGGAGACCCGGATGGCATTGGTCCGCCAAAAAAGTCCGCCAAAAAAGTCCGCCAAAAGCGCCGTCGCACAATTGAACCGGGCATCATGACGACAACGATCAGTAAGGCGCGATCCCTGACGCTCGTCACCATTGCTTACATCATCGCGATCGGCGTGGCGGCTGCGTGGCTGGCGTGGGGTCCTGCCACCGGACGGCTGTGGCTGGACACCTTCATCGCGGACATCTTGGCCACCCTGGTGGTGTTCGCATTCAGCCGCGGCTACCGCAACTCGAGTTTCTACGACGCGTACTGGAGCGTCATCCCGCCGCTATTGGCCTTCTACTGGTGGAGTCAGGCGGCACCTGGCGTAGATCAATTGCGTTGTTGGCTGGTCTCAGTGCTGGTCACGTTGTGGGGGATACGTCTCACCGCCAACTGGGTCTACGGATTCCCTGGCCTGCACCACGAAGACTGGCGCTATCCGATGTTTCGGGAACGGGCGGGGCGGTGGGCATTCGTCGTCGATCTGGTCGCGATCCATCTCATTCCCACCACACAGGTATTCGTCGCCACGCTGCCGGTCTATGTCTGCGTGACCCATGTCGGCGCCGACATCAGATGGCTTACGCTCGTCGCCTTTGTGGTTGGACTGGCGGCGGTAACCCTCGAACTGGTCGCCGACGTGCAGATGCACCGGTTCGTGCGGGACCGGAGCCCCGGCGCGGCGATGGACCGTGGCCTGTGGAGCTGGTCGCGGCATCCAAATTATTTCGGCGAGTTCAGCTTCTGGTTTTCCCTCGCGTTGTTCGGGGTGGCGGCATCGCCGTCCGACGCTTGGTGGTTGTTCCTCGGAGCGCTGGCGATGCTGGGCATGTTCCTGGGCGCCAGCATTCCCATGATGGAGACACGCAGCCTGCAGAGGCGCCCCGAGTACTCCGATGTCGTCGACCGAGTGCCGCGGTTTGTGCCCAGACCACCGCGCAGAGTTCCGGCGTGAGCCGCAAACGCGTCGTCGTCGCTGGACTGGGAGACGTCGGCCTGCTGACGGCGATCCGCCTGGCCTCCCACGCCGACGTCGTCGGAATCTCGGTGAAGCCCGGGCTGGTCAGCGGCCAAGAACTCGGCGTCCGACTCGCCCGTCCCGACGA